>NZ_JBHXAY010000111.1:0-20968 GCF_042728775.1 Nocardia sp. NPDC060259 | reverse complement strand
GTGCAGATCACCCCGGTCGAGGCCGAAGCTCCACTGCACACGCTCGCCGGAGACGCCCCCGTCACTCACCAGGTCAGCGTTTACCTCGAGGTGGAGGGTGCCGCGCACTACCTGCCCGCCTACGCCGGCAACCTCGACATCATGACCTCGGCAGCGCTGCAGGTAGCCGAACGCATCGCCGCATCCACCCGGGAGAGTGTGTAATGACGACCACCGAGATCTTTCTGCAGGACGTCACCCTGCGCGATGGCATGCACGCCCTGCGGCACCGCATCGATCCTGACACGGTCGCACGGATTGCTGCGGCACTCGATGCCGCCGGTGTGGACGCGATCGAGGTCGCACACGGCGATGGTCTGCATGGCGGAAGCCTCAACTACGGCCCGGGTAGCCACACCGACTGGGAGTGGATCGAAGCTGCCGCGGGCGCCCTGCAATTCGCCCGGCTGACGACGTTGCTGCTGCCCGGCATCGGCACCATCGAAGACCTGCGTCGTGCGTTCGACCTCGGCGTGCGCTCGGTCCGGGTGGCTACACACTGCACCGAGGCCGACATCGCCGCCCAGCACATCTCCTCTGCGCGCGAACTCGGTATGGATGTGTCCGGGTTCTTGATGATGAGCCACATGAACAGCCCCGAAGGGCTGGCTGGCCAGGCAAAACTCATGGAATCCTATGGCGCGCACTGCGTCTACGTCACCGACTCCGGTGGGCGACTCACCATGGACGGTGTCCGTGAACGCGTCCGCGCCTATCGGGAAGTGCTCGAACCGGGCACCGAGATCGGTATCCACGCCCACCAGAACCTCTCTCTGGCCGTAGCGAACAGTGTCGTCGCGGTGGAGGAGGGGGTGACTCGCGTAGACGCGTCGCTGGCCGGACTCGGTGCCGGTGCCGGCAACACTCCGCTCGAAGCATTCGTGGCGGTAGCCGACCTGAGCGGCTGGGATCACGGTGCGAACCTCGATCAACTGACCGACGCGGCCGACGACTTGGTGCGTCCATTGATGGACCGGCCCGTCCAGGTAGACCGTGAGACGTTGACCCTCGGCTACGCAGGCGTCTACTCGAGCTTCCTGCGACACGCCGAGAACGCTTCAGCCACCTACGGCGTCGACGTGCGCACTCTGCTCACTGCCGCCGGCCGCCGTGGTCTGGTGGGTGGACAGGAAGACATGATCGCCGACATTGCACTCGACCTGGTCAGCGATCACTGAGGCTTCCGGCCTGCGCGGGCCGGAAGGTGACGCGGTCCCAGCTTTTGTCACAGGAGGCTGGGACCGCCGTCCCCACAATCCAGAGGTTGGTGGGCAGTGATGGCCGGGGCCAGGCGATACGCGGGCAGGACCGTCGCGGCGCGCAAAGCGGAAAGACGGCAGCAGTTTCTGGACGCGGCGGCCCGGATCTGTGCCGAGCGTGGCAACATGGCCTGCTCGCTGGCCGAGATCTGTACATCCGCCGGCTTGTCGAAGCGGCAGTTCTATGAGGAGTTCGAAACCCGCGACGACGTGCTCATCGCGACCTATGTCCAGGTCCAGCACGACGCTGCGGCCGCGGTCGCACTTGCGCTGGCAAGCATGGCGACTGTGCCGGCCGACCCCGCTGCAGTCATGCGTACTGGCCTGACCGCCTACCTTGTTTCGATCGGCAGCGTGCCGAATCGGGCCAAGTTCGCCCTTGCCGAGGTAATCGGCGTCCATGAGCACACCGAAAAGCAGTGCAGGGAGCTCGGCGGAAACTGGGCAGCGCATATCCAGAGAAAGCTCGAGACGATCGGGATAGGGCTGGATGGCGACCGCGCCCTGCACACCGTCCCGCTGCTCGCCGCTACGGTCAACGCCATCGCACGCGAATCGATGTTGCGTGAGACCAAGCCACCGCTGTCGGATCTGATCGATCTGCTGACCGACGTGGTGATGCCGCTGGTTACGCGAAGGGTTTCGGCAGATTGCGAGGTAGGGGATTTGTAGCCAGCCGCTCCGCCGCTTCGCTCGACATGCCGAGCATGCGCAAGACCCGCCCGGTCACCTGGTCGGTCAGCGCGCCGGCATCAGCGTTGGGCGTGCGGTCGAGTAGCTGCAGCAGGCCGAGTAGTGCGCCACCTGCTGTCATCATGGCCATTTCGACATCCATCAGATCGAACCTCCCAGCTTCCTGCGCGGCGGCGATGTCGCGGCGAGCTCGGGGAGCGAGGCCTTCGTCGCGGACGAGGATCGATGTTCCCGAATGCAGGATTACTCGTACACCTTCGGGGAAGTCGCGCTGCATCCGGCCGGTCATCCGGAAACTCACTGCGAACACCTCTGCGGGGTCGTCGTATTCTGCGACAACCATGTCACGAAGGCTGCCGTAGGTATTCAAGACGGCTCTGACGGCCTCCTCGAACAGCTCGTCCTTCGAGGAGAAGTGGTTGTAGAACGACCCGAATCCGACGTCGGCGGCATCGGTGATCTCCTGAATGCTCACCGCGGTTCTACCGTCGGCCAGGAACGCCGTCGCCGCGGACAGAAGTGCATTTCGCGTGCGTTCCCGGCGCCTGTCGACCCGATTCAGCGAAGCGGGTTCGGCTGTCATCGGCCCTCCCCTCCTCGATGAAGCATGAATCGCTACTGACTAAACTATCAGAATTGGGTCGAAATGGAATCCCCTGCAGGTCAGAACAAGTTCGGGCGCCTCGTCGAGTCTCGTTCGCCGACCACGGTGGTGGTGGATGTAGATGTTCAACGGCTAGGTCCTCGACTGTCCTCGGCGCTGTGACAACAGCCCGACTCTAGGAGGGTCGGGCGACAGACCGGACCGGCATACGCTCGGGTGAACGGCCACGGCGGGCCAGCACATGCTCGCTCTGTGCGAGTGCATGGCCCAGACTCCGCGCGCCGCGAGCTTCTGATGTTGTGCCTGAGTCAGTCGAGGCTTTCAGGGCTGCCGCCCACGGCGCCGGTTCGCCTTCGTTGATCCGGATGAAGCGCACACCCCAGTCGGCGAGGTTGGACAGTGCGGCAGCGACTGGGTTCCATGTTCGTCGGTTCTATGGCCCACCGACTCGTCGCCTCCGGATCGACGGTTGAACGTCCCTGGTGACGGTCTGACAGCCAACGTGGGCGGTGCCAACCCTTCTGGTTGCGGGGTCGGTCAGTAGGGCGGTCTCGGTAGACGTGTCGAATCCGCCGAACGTAGAACGTAGCTGCCACTGCCGATGATGTCGTGGTGCTGTTTGTCGGCCGGACAGACGCCCGATGCCGCCGGCGAGAACCCGTCGTAGAACAAGCCCGAGCACTTACGGCACCAGCGCCACTTGGCCTGCCCTCCTGGCCCGTCGCGATTGCCTTCGTCTTCCAGTCGGTAATGGCCGGAGCCGAAATTCACATGCTGAGAGACGATGTCCGGTGACGGGCAGACTCCAGCGAACTGGCCGGGAGTAGTTTCGAACCAGAGTCCTTGGCATCGACGGCACCAGCGCCACCCGGACTGGCCCTGTCCACCATCGGGGTCTTCCTTCAGGATGTAGTCGCCGGTTCCGTCGTCATGGTGGCCACCGTCGAAGATGTCACCGGCCGGGCAGCCTCCGCGGGTGCCGTTGCCCGTGTACCAGAGACCACTGCAACGCGAGCACCGCTTCCACAGGCGCTGCGTAGCAGAAGCCGGCGCGGCGTTCTCTACCATCAAAGGCAGAGTTAGAGCGGCTATTCCGACACCCGCTGCGACACGCAGCAGTGCGCGCCGCGAGGGAAACATTTCGTCGTTAGTGGACATCGGATCCACCTTTCTCCTTCGAGTAGTGGGGTCACAGCGTTCGGCTCCGGACAAGTTCGACAGGCGGCATCGGCGTAAGGGCTGGCTACCGCCGGGAAGGCGGGCGGCCTGGCCATCAGGCGGCCGGGCCGGCCGCCCGGCGGACGCTATTGGTCGTTGGGTCCGTCGTTACGCCAGATCTGCAGAGTCCATCGCCACTGACCGCTGTTGTCGCCGAGGTTGTCGTCGTTGATTCCGTAGCCGAGGCGAACTGGGATGGTCGGGGCTTCGAAGCAGTTCACCGCAGCGAGTTCGCTGAGCAGATGCGGGTTGTACGGGTTGGGATCGGATCCGGAAGCGACCCAGCCTCCGGGGTTGTTGTTGAGTCGGAAGACGTTGGCGTATTTGGGCCAGCCGGGGAATGGGTAGCCCTCTGGCGCCTGCTCGGCCTTTCCGTCCATGTTGTAGTTCTCGGTGATCCAACCTTGGACGTTGACCAGTGAAGTCCATTCCACTTTCACGTGGAGGGCGTTGCCCGGTGAGATCCCGTTGTGAGGGTCGGGCCCCGGTGGGAAGTTCGCGTGCCCGCCGCCGGTCTGGGTGATGGTGAACTGCTCGTCGGGTCCGGCGCCGGACAGGCACTTCTGCATGCCGGTCAAGTCGTCCGCGTGTGCGGGGGCGGCGGTGAGGATCATGGCACCCGCGCAGGCCACGGACAGGGCCAGCGCGACGATCCTGGAACCCGGGCCAGGACGGCGTTGCAGGGCGAGGCGGTTCATGTTTGCTCCAATTATGTTCTAGGAAGGAAGGTTTCAACTTCTTCTGTGGACGTTTCCAGTGTGGGATGGCCGAGCTGGGGCTGCCTCCGAGAGATCCTGGCGCCGGCACGTGGCTGTCCAGGAGACGGTTGTGCGGAAACCTTGGTTGCGCTGGCTGGCCGTCGCTGGATTTGATCAATTGGACGCAGCGAGTGAAGGGGGAAACCGTGGCCCACGATGCCGGTGTCGGGCGGGTGCCGGTGCGCGAGCGGCGTTGGCTCGCCGCCGGTTTGGGGGTCGCCGCCGCTTGCGTGCCCGCTGTGTGGGCGACGGTGGTGTCGTGGTCGGTGATGGCGCCGACCTGGTGGGAGGAACTCCCGCCTCGGCTGGTCGGTGTCGTGGTGCTGGTCACGGGTCTGATGGTGTGGATTCGCCTGCCTTCGCCCCGGACCGGCCAATTGATCGTGCTCGGGGGTGGGTTGTATTACCTGCAGTTCTTCCGTGCGGCCGAAGGCGTGCTGTTCGCGCTCGGTTTCTGCCTGGCGTATCTGTGGACCGCGGTTGCGGCGCATGTCCTGCTCGTCTGGCCGAGCGGCCGATTCGGGAGCACCGTCGATCGCGGTTTCATCGTGTGCTGCTACTGCGCGGCGGTCGGGACGCAGGTGATCCGGTACATCCTCGACGATCCACAGGGTCCGTGGGCGCTACACCTGCCACAGCCAGGCAGTGTGTGGGGGACGATCGGAAGCACTTGTGCCGCAGTGATGTTCGTAGTCTCGGTCGGATTGGCAGTGCGGCGTTGGCTGTCCAGCCCGGTGCGTCGTCTGCCATCGGGTCCGGTCTGGGCGGGCATTGCGATCGCTGCGTCGGTCAAGTTCGCCGAGGCGGCGGCCAGCTTGGTCCCGACTCCGTTCGCGCTGCGTCTGGCGCTGGGATGGCTGTTCACCGTCGCGACGATGGTGTTGATGCCGGCGCTGTACCTGATCGGCTGGCTGTATCGGCGGTTCGGCCACCGTCGCGTGGTGGATCTGCTGTTGTCCCTGCAGGACAATGTTGCAGCCCTCACTGATCCGGCCTCGTTGCAGCAGACTCTCAGACGGACCCTCGGTGATCCGACCCTTGTCGTGGCTTACCGCCATGACAGTGAGGGATATGTCGATGTGCACGGCCTGCCGACCGAGATAGACCAAGCCGGCCCGGGTCGGGCTGTCACCGAAGTGCGTCGTAGCGGCGCGGTGATCGGGGTGATCGAACACGACGAGGTGCTGAGCCAACATGGGGAGGTGATCGACGCGGCAGTTGCCGCAGCTGGTCTGGCGATCGAGAACACCCGTCTTTACGCCACTCTGCACGCGCAACTGGAGCAGATCCGTGCCTCCAGGTTACGTCTGACCCAGACCGCGTTCGAGGAGCGCCAGCGTATCCAACGCGATCTCCACGACGGCGCCCAGCAGAGGTTCTTCGTCGTCCTCATGCTCCTCGACCGTGCGCAGCGGATGCTGGCGGAAGACCCGAACCTTACCGGCGAGCTCTCGGTAACTGTGCGCGGTGCGCATGGCGAACTCACTACAGCGCTGCGTAGTCTGCGCGAGCTCATCCAAGGCATCTACCCGACCGTGCTGGCCGACCACGGGTTGGCAGCCGCGATCGCCAACCTTGTCGACCAGGCACCGATACCTGTCGACTTCACCGTGACCTCCACCCGCTGGGCCCGGCACATCGAGATGACGGCGTACTTCGTCATCAGCGAAGCCCTGGCCAACGTGTACAAACACGCGGCCGCGACCCATGTCCGGCTCGAGGTCGGAGTCCGCGACCAGCTGCTGATCACGACAATCATCGATAACGGCCGCGGCGGCGCCCGCCACACCGAGGGACTGGGGTTGGCGAGCCTGCAGAACCGGATCGATGCCGTCGGGGGGACCCTTTCTGTCCGGAGCAGGCCAGGCCAAGGAACCACCGTCATCGCGGCCATCCCACATCCGCACCCGAACACCACAACGGAGCTGTCATGAGAGTCGTCATCGTCGAAAACCAAGGCTTCTATCTGGATTTGCTGACCGACGCCCTGCGAGGCCGCGGCATCGAAGTGGCCGGGCGGGCCGCCAACCGCTCCGAAGCTCTGCGGGTCATCGACGAGACCGCACCGGATCTCGCCGTATGCGATATCCGGCTCACCGACGCCAGCGACGACGAGGGCCTCCGCGTCGCTGAATTGGTTCGTGCCCAGTACCCCGACGTCGCGCTGCTGGCCCTCTCGGCCCACTTGGAACCCGCCTACGCCGAGCGACTACTGATCATGGATACCGTCCCCCGCGCCGTCGGCTACCTCGGCAAAGAACGTCTGGGCGATCTCGATGAACTGGTCCAAGCCTTCCACCGCATCACACGCGGCGAGGTCGTCATCGACCCGTACATCATCAGCCAGCTCATGGCCCGCCGCCGCACCGACAACCCGCTCGACCGGCTCACACACGCCGAACGACGTGTCCTGGCTCTTGCCGCGGAGGGCTACTCCAATCTCGGCATCGCCCAGAAACTCAACTCCAAGATCAGTACCGTCGAACACCATCTTTCCGCGATCACCGACAAACTCGGCCTCGCTCAGGCCGACGAACCATCCCGGCGGCAGGTCAACGTCCGCGTCCTGGCCACCCTGGCATACCTACGCGGCAATCACGGATAAACGTCGAGATTGTCTGGTCGGCGTCCTACAGCCCCGATCGAAGTCGGGTCGGGCGTTGGTGCGCGCGTTCGTCGACCGTGCCCGGACCGCCGGGGCTGGTGAGGTGGCGGTGGTGCTCGACACCGACCCGCAAGGGCGGTGGGGCCGTCGGCGGTTCTTCGAGGCGCTCGGCGTCACCGCCGAGCCCGGCAGCGCCCTGCACTTCCGCCTCGTGCTGTGAGACGGTCCGGGGCTGCCAGGCCCTGACGGGGACGGCCCGGCCGACCGGGGCGTGCATCCCGCCAGAAGCTCGCCACCGCGCGATATCGACGCCTGCCCTGACAGGTGTCGCAGGCGACGAACGCCTCCATCAAATGAGTGTTGCATTCGTTGTGGTCGCCGATCATCAGGCCGGTGAGCCGCGGAGGGCCTTTTGCACACCTTTGCGCAGGTGTGGGATGGTGGTGGGTGAAAGGACGGACGTGACTGCGACGACGCATTCGACCACCGTCGGCCTCGGGCCGCGTGCGCTGGCCAACCGACGACGCATCGTCGCTGTGGCCGGGGACGAGTTGCTGCGAAATCCCCTGGCGAGTATGGAAGACATCGCTGTTGCCGCGGGGATGGTCCGCCGCACCCTCTACGGTCATTTCCCCACCAGGGAAGCGCTGATCGACGGCATGCTCGACGAGGCCTTCGAGCAGGTCGGTCGCGCACTCGACGGTATCGACACCGCGCAACCGCCCGCCCGGGCGACCGCGGATATGGCGGTCGCGCTGTGGGCTGTCGGCGACGAGTTCCAGCTGCTGCTGCGCCTGGACGAAGCCGGGTCGCGGGCCCGGATGGCCGACCGGCTCGCGCCCGTCCGCGCCCAGCTGATCACGTTGATAGCGGCTGGTCAAGCCGACGGAACCTTCGCTGGCCACCTTCCGCCCACAGCGTTGGCCGGGGTACTCACGGCACTGGTGCTCGAGCTGCTGAATGCGCACAGCGATGGTGAGTGGGTCGGTGCCGAAGCCGCGCGCGACGCTGCCCTGGCTTGCCTGATCGCGGTCGGCGTCGACCGTTCGGGTGCCGCGGAGATCGCCCGGTCCGCCGCGGAGGCCGCGCAGCACTGATCGCAGGTGCGCTCGTCGGGCGATCGCTCACCGAAACATGCTGTTCCCGAATGGATCCAAGGTGTGCTCTCCGGCACGAACCCTGGACGGCTGTGAGTCCCTTCACGAGTTCTTGCACATTGGTGTGCAATGGACGTAGTTTCACAGCTACGTGCAATTGCACGATGGTGTGAAAATGTCGAAGGAGCGGGATATGACCAGCCAGGTGGCAACTGTGCGCATGGCGTACGCGACCAAGACCTCCACCGGGGGCGCCCCCGTCGATGTGTCCTCGTGGACGCTGCGCGGTGTGGGCGCGATCCGTGTCCTGTACGGCCTCGTCCCGTTCGCCACGCTGATCCTTGGGACCGATGTCGGCATCGGAATGGCCGTCCCTGTCTTCGTCGTGGTCGGCCTGGTGTCCGTCTTGCTCGGCCTGGCCACCGTTGCGCTGACTCCTCGGCTGCTGGGCCGCGACGACGTCGTCCTGGCCGCCGTCGGCGTCGACGCGATCCTCGTGGTCCTCGGCGTGGCCGCGCTCATGGTGGGCTGGGATCAGTTCACGGTCGCCGCCGCCGCGGTCGTCCTCGGCGGGGTGGTGATCGGGGCGTTGTCCGCGGCGGTCGTCGCGATCGTCACGGCGGTGCGCGAAGCCTGATCCGCGGACACGGTGCGAAGTGCCCGAGCGGCGCCCCGGAATTCCGGAGGCGCCGTTCGTGATTGGATGCGGTGCGGGGATTTCAGGGCAGAGTGGTTCCTTGCCAGTGCAGGGTTTCGAGGGCGACGGTGATCTGAACGCTGGATCATCCGAGGGGCGGGTAGGGGTTGCGGGCGCGAGCGAGCCTGCGGAGCAAGGTATTTCGTTGGATGTAGAGCCGATCGAGCTGGCTGGTCGAGCCATCGCCTTCGCGTACTGGCAACCACAGCACGTCACCATCCGCGAGATCGTTCTCGCCGCCACCGTCAGGAACCTTGAAGGCCCATCCGCAGGCCGACGATATCGGTATTCGCGGCATGGCAGGGCATCGGTGATGCCAGGAGGCGTAGAGCACTGCGGGATCACCAGCTCGGCGGGCTGCTGTCTCGACGGCGAATGCGGTGGCTGTGACGTGACGGACGGCACCGACGACTTGTTTGTTCGAGAAGCCGATCCCATTGCCCAGGTTGTATATTCGGTGCTCGCCTGGCGGATGGCATCGAGCGCTAGCAGATGTTCATGCGCTAGGTCGGTTGCGTCACCAGCTACGTGGGTAGTCATCCACCAAGGGCAACGAAATCGCGCAGCGGATCACCGCGATCGAGAAATCCCTGGCAGAGATCACCCGACGCCAGGACAACATCCTCGAGGTGGCGCACTTCGAGCCGGGTGGAGTCGCACAGTGCCCAGACCCCGGCCTTGCTCGCGGTGTAGGGGCCTGGACGGGTGAGTGGATGAAGGCTGCCATGGACGAGATCGCCAGCAGGTACCCGCATGCTCCTGCACGAAGGGCAGACCGGCGCGAAATGTACGCCAGACACGTCGACGGCCCGTCCCCGGGCGACGGTGTCACCACCGAGAGCGGCTGTCTGCCGGTGCGTGGCGTCGCCGTCGAGATCGAGCAGGGCGAGGTTGGCGCCGCGAGCACGCAGCGATGTGCCGACGGCGGCGCCGAGCCCGCCGGTGGAGCCGGTGATGGCGACGGTGCGCCCGGCGAGTTCGTATCGGGGCATGGCAGGTCCTCGGATCGGTGGGCCGGGCTGGGTCCAGGCGTCGAGTTGGCGAAGCAGCGTCTGCATGCGGTGGTGCCGGTCGAGAACGGTGTCGGTGACGATGTTGACGATTCCGCGAGCGGCGGAGACGGGAATCCATCGACGGGGGCAGATGATTCGAGTGCGTCGGGCCGCTAGCATCACGAGCGTGGGCGACCGGGACCGGCCGAGCGAGCGGGTTGTCGAGCAGCGACTGCGAAATCGCGCGATAGAGGCACTGGAGACACTCGTCGAGGGGGACGAGGGTGTTCGTATGTGGGGGTACGGGGAATACATCAACGAGTTCTTCGACACAATTGACGACGGCGGAGCGTGGCTATGGCGCGAATGGTCGACGTTCACACCGGCAGAGGTGACCGCGCTCGACAAGGTGCAGCGAGCACTCCTTGATGCCTGTGCCGCGACACCTCGGATTTCCTCCGATGAGGAGTTCGTCGCTTCGGGGTGGCCTGGGCGTATCAAGCCGGTCGCGGCCGCGGCGCTCGAACTGATGCAGTCGAGAGGTCGTTTTCGAGAGGATCGCGAGGAAGATGTGCCGTCGCGTACGAGCTGAACTCACACCACCGATCGCACGGGAATCGGCATGAGCGTGCATCGGCAGGCCGCCAGTCCAGGGGCGCGCTCAACCGCGCGACATGCGGCATGACAGTGCGTTGAGAACGCACCCGCTGCAACGGCGAAGCGGCCAAGGCGCTGCCTGTGCCTGGGCAACCCTTCAGAGTGTGGGTGAGTCGCTCCCATACGTCTCAATCACCATGTACGTAAAGTGATCTGGACGCTCGTTGGTTGTCAATCCGACCTTTCCATGGAGGCCACGCGATGTCAGAAAACGAAGCTCAGCAGATCACACCCAACCAGGCAGCCACGCTGTCACTGGCGTACACCCAAGATCAGCCCGCTATCGCATTCGCTGAAGGATCGGCGATCCCTACAACCCTTCCGGTCGTGGATGGTGACGGTCGAGTGGTGGCCGTCTACCGAGCCGAGGCGCTTCCCCCGTCGCAGGCGCAGTCGCGGTCGTTCACCACCGCAGACCACGCCCTCATCTATGAACCGGAGCACGGGCTGTTCGATGTCAGCTACGCAGCCGCTTGGACGCTCGGCCGATAGCCGTCATCGAGGAAGCGGCGGTGACCGGTTTCGATCGGTCCCGCTGCGTCCGCGTGCAGTCCTCGGGGTGTCAGTTAGCATCGTTCCAAGGATGATCAGACATCCTGCATTCGCCATGAGGGTGCGTTCGGCCGACCACAGCCCGGCCGGTCGGAGCCGCCCCGTAAGCGGCATGTGCGGAAGTAGCGACGGCCCCGAGATACCCCGGGGCCGTTAATCTTCAGCTAACGCATCCCACGCTATTCGCCGCCGGCGGGTCGAGGTGAGTGGTGATGAGGCCGACCATCAGGTCGACGGTGAAGTCGAATTCGCGGTCGCGATCGAAGCGGGCGAGATGGGGTGCGGCCTGGGCGACTTGCGGGAGGCCGGAGGCTTCCAGGGTGTGTTGGCGGTCGGCGATTTCTTCGGGGTCGGTTGTTCCGAAGGTGGGGCCTGCGGAGACCTCGCGCAGGAGGGTGCCGATCATCGTGGCCAAGAGGGAGCGCATGAGGTGGACTGCTTGTTCAGTGCTGCAGCCGGTTCGGCGGAGCACGGTGAGAATGCTCTCGGCGGGGGTCAGGCCGGCGGTCGAGGACAGTTGGCGGGTGAGGACGAGGGTTGCGGCGCGGGGGTGGGCGAGGGTGACGCGGCGGAATTCCTGAGCCCAGGCGCGTAAGTCGCCTTCGATGGAGTCGGTGGGCGTGGGCGGGTGCAGTTGTTCGAGTAGGTACTCGGCGACGGCATCGAGGAGGTCGTCCTTGTCGTCGACGTAGTGGTAGAGGCTCTTGGCGTCGACGCCGAGGACGCGGCTGACCGAACGCATGGTCACGGCCTCGATGCCCTCGACGTCGATGACGCCGAGGGCGGCATCCCGGATTGCCACCCGGGACAGCTGCGCTTGTTCCTTCCGGGGACGGCCTCGTCGGGGTGCGCTCGATGCTCGCTTGTCCGCTGTCACGCCGGTCATGATTCCACTCTTGCATATTTCCACGGCGTGGGTTTAATCTGGCATTAATTCCACGCCGTGGGATTAATGATGTGAGGTGATACCGATGCGAATGCCGTGGCGACAGGGTGACGTGCTGGACCTGGCGAGCATCGGCTCGCGGGTCGACAGCCTCACCGACCTCTCGAGGATCGATGGCGGCCCAGGGGCGCGGCTGACCGCTGTCCGGACCCAGGCGCAGGACTTCCGCCGGGAATTCATCGAAACCGGTACCCCCGACAGCGTGACCACCTGTGACCTGGTGACCCTGCCGTATCCGACCCGGTTCGGCCTGTTCCGCGCCTCCCGGGCGATCGCGCCGTTCCTGGCGATCACCAACCGCCTGCTGGTCATCCGGTGGCACGAGAGCGACGGAACTCCCCGGGTATTGCTGTTCGAGCCCAGCGATGTCGAACTCAGCCGCTACACACCGTATTTCGACAAGCTCGCCGCTCGCACGCCCGATGTCGTGCTGAAGCGGATGGTGACCGAGCACGCGACCGTGCTCACGCACCTGGCGCGCCTGCGCATCGACCCGTCCGAGGTCGACTACCTGATGTTCGACCATCTGCACACCCAGGACCTGCGCCGCTGGATCGGCGCGACAGCGCCCCAGCCCGATCTCGGAGAGCAGCCGAAGCCGCTGTTCCCGCGGGCGAAGGTCATCGTGCAACGCGACGAACTCGCCGCGATGGCCGACCTGCATCCGTTGCAGCGGCCGTGGTACCAGCCCGGCACCTACCGCGACGTGCCCCCGGAAGCGTTCCTGCCCATCGATGGATCGGTCGTCCTCGGTCCGGGCGTCGCGGTGGTGAAGACGCCGGGACACGTCTTCGGCAATCAGAGCCTGGTCCTCAACACCGCCACCGGCGTGTGGGTGAGCAGCGAGAACGTCATCGCCGCCGAATGCCTGACACCGGAGCATTCCCGGATGCCGGGATTGGCTCGCTGGGCGCGCGAGTGGGACCAGGAGGTTGTGCTCAACGCCAACACCATCGAAACCACTGTCGACCAGTACAACTCGATCGTGCTGGAGAAGACGCTGGCCGACCGAAGCCAGCGCGATTCCCGCTTCCTGCAGTTCTTCCCGTCGAGCGAGCTCACCGCGTCGTGGACCAATCCCGGTACGTCGCCGACGTTCACCCACGACGCCATCACTCATCACTGACCCCTAGGAGACCTCATGACCGATCGATTCGCCGTACCGCCCGTCGAGGTGCTGCGGTCCAGGGAGAAGCTGGTCCTCGATCACTTCCACGACGAGGTGGCGCAAGAGTGGGATGCGGTGCTGTCCACGTTTCCGCACCCGCACTACGAGATCATCCCCACCCTCACGGTGCACGACGGTGATTCCGAGGTGCGTGGCTACTACCACGACACCCGGGTCGCCTTCCCCGATCAGGATCACGAGATCATCGCCCTGCGGCACAGTGCTGACGCGGTGATCGTCGAATTCTGGCTTCTCGGAACCCATCTGGGTCCGTTCGGCGGGGTGCCGCCCACCGGCTCACGGCACCGCACGCGGGTGACGGCCTACTTCGTCTTCGACGAGGACGAGAACCTGGTCATCGAGCGGATCTACTTCGACACGCTGTCGATGCTCAAGCAACTCATCGGCGGAGTGAATCTGCGCGACCCCCGCAACTGGCCGCTGGCCGTCCGCGCCGTGCGCGGGCTGCTCGCGCTGTCCAGTCATCCGAACTCGCTGCTGGTCGATACCCCGCGCGCCGACCTGTCGGCCTGACTCCACACATCGTGCTGTGAAAGGACACTCACCCATGCGTGCACTCATCGGCGGCACCGGTCGGCACTGGCATCTGCGTGACATCGAAGCCCCGCACCAACTCGGTGCGATCCGCCTCCAGGTCATGGCCGCCGGGCTGAATCGCGCCGACCTCTACGCCCTCGACGGCAGCTACACCGCCAACTCCCAGCAGGCCGGCGAGTTCACCGCGGGCATGGAGGTGGCGGGCGTCGTGGAAACGTCCAGTCCGCTGGCACCGCACCTCATGGCCGGGACACGGGTCATGGGCATCACGGTCGGTGGTTTCGCCGACTACGCGCTGTGTGATCCACGGTTGCTCGTGCCCATCCCGGACGGTCTGAGCTTCGAGGAGGCCGCGACCCTGCCGGTCGGGTTGATCACCGAACACGATGCCCTGGTCAGCCAGGCGGGTTTCGTCGCGGGCAACAGCGTGCTGATCGTCGGCGGCACCAGCTCGATCGGCCTGGTGGGCATCCAGCTCGCCAAGGCACTCGGTGCAAGCGTTGTCATCGCCACGACCACCAGTGACGGCAAGCGGGACGCACTCACCGCCGCGGGTGCCGACGTCACCGTCGACACCACCACCCAGGACCTCGCGGAGGCGGTGGCGGCGGCCACGAACGGCAGCGGTGTCGATATCGCCCTCGACCATGTCGGTGGAGAACTCTTCGCGCAGTTGCCGGCGGCAACCGCGATCGGCGGCACTATCGTCAGCATCGGCAGACTCGCCGGTGCCGCGACCACCCTCGACCTCGACACCATCGCCTTCCGCCGCCAGCGTCTTCTCGGCACCACATTCAGTATTCGCACCCGTGCCGAGCTGGCCGAAGTGGTTGCCGCGCTGACCCCGCAGGCCCTTCCCGCCGTCGCCGCGGGCAGGATCAGTCCGCGCGTGGACAGCGTGTTCGCGCCCGAACAAGCCGAACACGCGGCCGAGCGGCTCCGCGGGAATGGGGCGGTCGGCAAGATCGTGTTGTCCTTCGCCGACGCACACAGCGGGCCCGCTCCGTCAGCGTCGCCGCGCGCCAACATGTTTGGCACCATCCGCCAGATCGGTTATGTCGTGCGAGATATCGAGTCTTCCATGCGCGGATTCATCGATAGCGGCATAGGTCCCTGGTTCTACCTGACGGGACTGAGGCCAGGGAATTTCATCTATCGCGGCGAGCCGTCGGGCATGGTGATGGATGTCGCGGTCGCCAACAGCGGCGATATCCAGATCGAGCTCATTCAGCCCGTGAACCAGGAACCGTCGATGTACAAGGACTTCCTCGACGCAGGCCATGAGGGCATGCAGCACATCGCCTACTGGGCCGAGAACTATCAGGATCTCTACGACGGGGCACTGGCTGCCGGGTTCACCGTCGGACAGGAAGGCGAAATCGGCGGCCCGACAGGACGATTCGCCTACCTCGAAACCGAACACCACCCCGGTACCGTCATCGAGATCTCCGAC
Organism: Nocardia sp. NPDC060259; assembly: GCF_042728775.1. NCBI lineage: Bacteria > Bacillati > Actinomycetota > Actinomycetes > Mycobacteriales > Nocardiaceae > Nocardia > Nocardia sp. NPDC060259. Next base: position 5,672 of record NZ_JBHXAY010000111.1, on the reverse strand, counting down.
CTGAGCGGGACGAAGAAGTTCGTCTTCGACCTCATCAGGCTCGCGGCAGCGAACTGGGACGGTACCCACCCGATCCAGGTCGTCGACCCTGCCCTGCTCAGCGGCGATCCCGCGGCGATGGACGAGATGAAGACAGCGCTGGGCGGATGAAGGTCCATCACCTCAACTGCGGCACCATGCACCCGATCGCCACACCCGGCGGACTGATCTGCCACGTCCTGCTGGTGGAAACACCACGAGGACTCGTCCTCGTCGACGCGGGCTTGGGTCTGCGTGATTCCCGTTCTCCCGGCGAAAGGTTCGGGCCCGCCCGCTTCTATGTCCGGCCCGTATTCGATCCTGCCGAGGCCGCAATCACGCAGATCCAGCGGCTCGGCTTCGATCCCCACGACGTGCGCCATATCGTGCTCACCCATTTCGACGCCGACCACGCCGGCGGCCTGGCCGACTTTCCCTGGGCTCAGGTGCACCTCACCGCGGCGGAGTCCTTCGCCGCCCGGCATCCCCGCACGCTGGTCGAACGCGGGCGTTACCTACCTGCGCAGCGATCCCACAACCCGATCCTCGTCGAACACACGCCGGACGCGGGGGAGGCCTGGCGCGGGTTCGCCGGCGCCGAAGAGCTCACCGACATCTCGACCGGCATCGTGCTGATCACTCTGCCCGGCCACAGCCGCGGCCATGCGGCGGTGGCGGTCGATGCCGGTGATCGGTGGATTCTGCACGTCGGCGACTCCTTTTACCACCACGGTCAGCTCGACGGAACCCGCTCAACGCCGCGGGCGATCACGGCGATGGAACGAGTCATCGCCTATGACTGGAAACGGGTCGTGGCCAATCATGAACGCCTTTCCGAGCTGTGGAACGCCGCCGACCCCGACCTGCTGCTGGTCAATGCGCACGACCCGTATCTGCTCCACAAGGCGCTCGGACCGGCTTGACCCTGTCGGCCTACCGGATCACACTCGTCGGCCGAACCCTAGCCACCACCCGCGACACAGCACGCCGAACACTGACGGCCCCGTCAACGCGCGCTAGCCGCCCAGCTGGACGGGCGGAATCGGCGCGTCAATGGCAACGTGCCGGTTCCGTTCCCATCTTCTCTTCGATGTGCCCCCGGCAGGACACGCACAACATGGACAACGGGGAAAGCCTGGTCATCGTGGGAACGTACCTGGTCTGAGTGGCATTCGGGCGTAGCGGAGAACAGGGCTGTCAGCGGATCAGTCGGGCACGTTCAGCATGGGGCAGGGGGCTCGATACTCGATGGTCGGCGACACCCACTCGTCCCATTCGGCTCGGGTCATGTTGGCGATGAGTTTGTCGCAGAGTTCCTCGCCCCACCTGTCGGGGCCGGGCCACAGCATCCATCCGTCGTCCGCTCCGCGGGACACGATGTGGCTGCCGTCGGCGGTGAAAGCCAGACCTAGTACGGCACCTGTGTGGCCGGTCATCGGGTTACCGACCGGCCGACCGGTTTGAACTTCGCGCAGCTGCAGTTCCGATGTCTTGATGTTGGCGGCAACGGCGTAGGTGCCGTCGGGACTGAAAGCGACGGCACCGCCATGGCTACCGCCCTCGGTGTCGATCCACGGTTCGTCGATCGGCTGCCCGGTGGCCGCATCGTGCAGGCGCAGCGACTTGGTCGTGCTGACCAGTATGCGTTGGCCGTCCGGGCTGATGGCGGCGCCGGCGATCGGGGCTTCGTCGTCCTGTTCCACGAGGTCGGCGAGAAGGCCACCCCGGCTGATGATGGGTGGTCCGGCAGGCTCCCCGGTGTCGGTGTTCCAAACGCGGACAGCGGAGGGCGTCATTTCAAGTGGGTTGGCGAAGACGTTGCCGGTCTCCTCCACCCTGTTGGTGTCGCCGGAGGCGAAATGCGTTGGCGCCACGGTGATCAGCCGGTGCCCGTCGGCGCTGAATCCGACGGTGGAGACGAAGTCTTCATCGCCGCCCAGCGCGGTGCCCCGGGCCGGGCTCGTCGAGATATCCCAGAGCCAGGGGTAGGAGTCGAGGAAGAGGGAAGCGAGACGACGCCCGTCCGGGCTGAAGGACAATCCCAGGATCGTCTTGGTAGGACCGGTCAGGGGCGGGCCGTCGGGCTCACCCGTGTGCGCATCCCAGATGTGGACCGTATTGGCGATGCCGTCGGCGGAGGCGATGGCCTGTCCATCCGGTCGCCAGGCCAGTGCGGATACCCGCCCGACGTGGCCGGTCGAAATCGTACGTATGAGCTCGCCGGTGTCGATCCGCCACAACGCGATGTCGGATTGGTTGTTCGCGTCACGTGTCGCGGCGGTGCGCCCGTCAGGACTGACCGCAGTCGGCGCGGACCCGACAAAGGCGAGGCCTGGGAGTTGTGTCCCGATCCATTGATCGGGATCGGCTGCCCACACGTGGATCGTATTGTCGCCGCCGCTGATGATCCGGGTGCCATCGCCGCTGTAGGCCACGGCGGTGACGGCCTCGGTGTGACCGCTCGAGGGTGGCCCGACCGCCGTCCCGGTGTCGGCGTCGCGCACGCGGATCTTGCCGTCGGAGGCCCCGATGGCGACACGGCGCCCATCCGGGCTGAACGCCAAGTCGTAGGGCCCATAACCGAATTCGGTCAGCCCGTCAACGATCGGCCTGCCCGAGTCGGCGTCGGTGATGCGCAGCTGCGACCCGTCCGAGGGCGTGCGGGTGTCGTCGTCGGCCGACGTCGAATCCGTAGGGTCGCTGCCGACCCGATAACTGATCGAGGCGATGCGCCGGCCGTCAGGGCTGAAGTCCACATCGGTGACCGAGCCCTTATGCGAGGGCAGTGGCGGACCCGCCGGCTGGTGGCTGTCGACATGCCACAGCCGCGTCACTCCATCCAGTCCGCCCGTGGCCAGCCGGGACCCGTCCGGGCTGAATGCGACCGCTGATACCACACCGTCGTGTCCGCGGATCGGCTCGCCCATCTGCGCACCCGTTGTCACCTTCCACAGCCGGGCCGTGCCATCACGGTTCCCCGTGGCGAGCAGGGCACCATCGGGGCTGAACTCCATACTTGTGACGTCGTCGAATTGACCGGTTAGCACGTGCACGGCCGCGCCGGTATTCGCGTCCCAAATGCGCACGGACTTGTCCTCTGCGGCCGAAGCGATCCAGCGCCCATCTCTGGTGTACTCGATGCCCCAAGCCTTTTCCGAGTGCCCGGCCAGCGGATCTCCGACGGGCTCACCGGATTCGAGATCCCACCTGCGGATCAGGCCGTCATCGTCGGCCGAAAGAACGTGGCGGCCATCGGGACTGATCGCGATGCCGTTGACATCCGATGGCGCCGTGATCACCCGCTCCAAACGCCGCGTATCGATCAGCGTGTTCAGTAGGGCATCCGGATCCGATCCGGGCGCCAAGGTCTCGGCTGCGAGCATTTGCTGTATCGCGCGCCGGTCACCGCCCAACCGGGCACCGCCGAGCATCGCGCGTGACTGCCCGACGAGCTTGGCCGCGATCGCCTCCTGGGCTTGTCGGCGGGCCTGCTGCTCGGCGGAACGTGCTCGGTTGAGGCTGATGACGGCGACGGCCGCAACCAGGACAATCACGGCGAGCAGCGCCGCCAGCACCTGTGAACGCCGCCGCAGCGTGCGTGCGTGCGCTTGCGCCTCCAGTTTGTCCGCTTCCAGTTTGCGATTCGTGCGACGACGCGACGCGAGCAGGAACTCGCCGGCGGGGTCGAGGCGGGCCCCGAATCCCCGCTGTGCACTCAATGTTTCGGCCCGGGCCAGCCGCACACCGTCGAGCAGCCAGTCATCGTGGCGGCCGCTTCGCTCCCACGCGACGACAGCCCGCTCGACCGCGTCGGCGTCGCGCAGGTCCGACGCTTCGGCCCGTAACCAGCCCGCCAGCTCGTCCCACTGGTGCAGCAGACTCTCCAAGGCCGCCTCGACGACGATCCGGCCGTCGCGTTCACCCTTGACCAGCAGCCGCCGACCGACGAAAGCGTTCAACAGCGCGTGACTGTGCTCGGGCAGGTCGGCCCAGCGCGCGATGCGGCGCATCGGTTGATCGGTGTCCGAATTCACCGTCGCCAGCCAAGGGATAAAGGCGTCATGCAATCGATCGAGCTGCTCGGAGCGCTTCGCCGGATCCGCCGCCAGCAGGTTGTCGATTTCGTTCTGCACTACTCGGCGCATGCCGCCCATCGCCTCGTAGCGGTCGACGGTGACGGCGTCCTCGCTGCCGGCATAGTCCTCATAGAGCCGCGACAGGGTCAATGCCAAGAGCGGCAACGTGTCGGCGCCGCCGGACGCATCCTGGGCGAGTCGGTCGACGAGCTCCGGGGTCAGTTCGAACCTGGATCCCGACTCCGCTGCACGTCGGGCGGGCCCGTAGATGACCTCGGTGAACTGAGCCTGCGGCATCGCCTTCAATCGGTCGAACAGGTGACTCTGCACGGCCGACAACTGCGGCGCGGTCTGCAGCGGCTCATACCGATCCGAGCGGATCGTGGCGACCACGATCATGTCCAGCCCGGTCGAATCGTCGTCGCTCAACAGCCGCCCGAGCAGCTCCAGGAACTCTGGCCCCTCTTCCCCCGCGTCGGCACCGAACAATTCCTCGGCCTGGTCGAGCGGCAGCACCAGTGTCGGCGGCGTCGCCGATGTCGGCGCATCCAGCAATCGGTTACGCGCGGCCACGGCCGCCTCGGCCAGCCATGCCCGTACCGTGCCGTCGTCGGAGATCGCGTTCTTGATTTCCCCCAAGTTCGGCTCGATCAGACCGACCTCCTTGCGGAGGTCATGGATCGAGCGGGCCAGACCGGTCTCGCCGGTCAGCGTATGACGTTGCGGGCGTACCACAGGCATCGTCAAGAACCGTCGGTCGTCGCGGTGCACGCGGGGCAACATGCCGGCACGCAGAAACGACGACTTCCCGACCCCCGACGGCCCGAGGATGACGAACATCCGCTCGCGGCCAGCGACACGCATCTCACGAAGTTCGTCCAGCGCACGCACGATCTGCGCGTCCCGTCCGAAATAGACTGCGGCATCGACCGATTCGAGCGGCTGCCAACCCCGATACGGTGAGCGGTCCGGGTCGTCGGGCGGCGGCCACGCGAAGCTGTCGGCGCCGATCCCCACCTCCCGCAGCCCCGCCAGCAGCCGATGCAACCCGTCGACCTGCAGCCGCACCGGCTGCTCGTCACCGTCGACAACGACCTCTGCCGCAGGGCCGTCCCCGAACAGGTCGCAGCTCTGCCACGCGCGGGTCACGTCCTTTTCGTGGAACGCTTCGATCCGTGCACAGAAGATCGGTTTGCGCATGCCCTCAGCCTGGCGATATTCGGCGTGGCACTCCGCAGAGGTCGCCCAACTGCTCGACAGCAGGCAGATAACCGCCTCGCAGCGCGCGTTCACCTGCCACAGTGCTTCCGTCCACAGCATCCCCGTACGGATACCGGTCTCGGGGTCCAGATCGAGGTAGATCTCGCCGGCCAACCCCGGCTCGGCCTGCTCGAGCCAGCGCTTCACTGCGATCGCGTGACGATTGTCCCGCCTCGAATGACTCAGGAAGACGCGCGACATCTGATCACACAGCCCGGGAACAGAGTGCGGTGCTGAGCCGCGATGAGCCCACGAGCCACATCGTCAACCCCGCGGTCGCGTCTGGCTTTCCGACGCGCCATTGGTGCGACCATGTTG
>NZ_JBHXAY010000110.1:0-21371 GCF_042728775.1 Nocardia sp. NPDC060259 | reverse complement strand
GTGTCGCGCCGGGCCCCGCTGCCGGGTTGCCGAGATCAGCCGATGCTGAAGGGCTGGCCCCACAGGGTGACGACCGAGTTCACGTTCGCGGTCTCCACATTCACCTTCACGAAGGCGCGCGCCTGGGCGTAGCCCGCGCAGCCGCTGAGGCCGATGGTGGTGTCGGCCCAGGTCACCGAGCCGCTCTTGCCCTTGAACTTGTTGTTGGTGCTGTGGTCCTCGTTGCCGAAGTCGTCGGCCTTCTCGATGTCGAGAACGTAGAACGACTTGGCCTGGCCGGGGCCGAGGCTCAGCTCGGCGCCGCTGCTGGCGCCGACGCTGACATCCTCGCCGTCCCAGCTGCTCTCGCCCTCGACGCCGCCTTCGACGCCGCCGCCGTCGATGTTCACCTGGCAGCCGACGACGTAGCCCGGGTAGATCTTGCCGCCCTTGGCGTTCTCACCGGCCACCTCGACCTGCGCGCTACCGGAGACCCAGGCGTTGCGGTGCACCGGCGTCGAACCCATCGACGGGTTGATGTTGGCCGACTCGCCGACCAGCCGCACGGTGACGGTGGTGCCGTCGGACAGTGTCTTGACGATCTCGCCGCCGGGCAGCGGCACGAAGGTGTCGGCGTTGGCCGCACCGGTGGACAGCAGGCCAAGGGTCACGGCGGCCGCACCGGCCAGACCGGCGAGGCGGGCAGAATTCTTACGGTCGATCATGTCTGTCATTCCTCGGATCGATGGCGGTCTCGACGGTGCGCTCAGCCGATGCTGAACGGGGCACCGTAGAGCGTGGTCTTGGAGTAGTGGTCGCCGATGATCTCCACGACGCTGTAGGAGCGGGCCTGCGCGTAGCCGCCGCAGCCCTGGACCTCGATCTCGACGTCCTGGTACTCGACCGAGTAGGTACCGGCCTCCAGGATGTCCTTCGCCTGGATCTGGACGAACTTCACCTCGCCGGGGCCGAGCTCGAGGCCGACCGAGCCGCCGATGCTGCCGCCGGACAGGTCGATGCCACCGGACAGGCCCGCCGAGATGGCGTCGTCGCCGATCGCCACCTGGCAGCCGATGATGTAGCCGGTGTTGAGCTGCGAGGCGCCGTGCGTGGAGGAGTTGTTCGAGCCGGGCTTGTTCGCGGGGCCGTTGTTGGGGCCGACCTCACCCTCCGGGGTGGCGGTGACATCGGCGGTCACGGTGCCGGAGACCCAGGCGACGCGGCCAGCGCCGTTGGCGGCCAGCGACGGGGAGACCAGGGCGCGCTCGCCGGTCCGCTTCACCGTGACACCCGGCCCGGCACGCTCGCCGTCGGGCAGCGGAACGAACGCGTCGGCGCTCGCGGTACCGGCCACCAGAGCGCCCAGCGCGAGCACGGCCACACCGGTGCCGGCGGCGCGCAGGCCACGGGTACCGCGAATACGGTTGATTCTCATACTTCCCCTCATCAGGTTCGAGCGGTCACACCTCCTCGGCGCAGGACACCTGTGCGGGGGCGCGTCGAAGGCTCAGCCGAGCATCGCGGTTGTCTATGGCGCGATCAGAACCGCGCCACGGCCCGCCGATGAAAGTCCAGAAACGGGAACCTTTCCGGCTCTTTGCAGTGATATGACGACGATCGCAACACGGTCGCAATATTTCGCCGCGGCGCCGATCACCGAATCCGGACGCGATCAGTGTCGTTGCCGGACAAGAACATCGCCATGCGGTGACCCTCGTCGGTGACAGCGCGGCGTTCGGTGCCGGTGAGCTCGCGCAGCGGCGCGACGGTGACGATGTCGTCCTCGACGGTCCAGCTCGCGGCGACCCGGCCGTCCACCAGGACCACCCTGGCGCCCGCGACGGACAGGCCGCGGTCGGCGTCGTCGATGATCCGGCCGCGGTCGTGATAGCCGAGGATCGCGTTGTCGAAGGCGGGCAGGAATCGCGGCGGCGCAGGGGTTTCCGGGTCGGGCCGCGGGGCGTCGGGCAGGTCGAGCAGTTCCCTGCCGCGTTCGTCGCGGAAGGTGATCAGTTCGTCGCGGACCGCGGCCACCGCGGCGGGCAGACCGGTCAGGCCGCACCACGCGCGCAGATCGGCCGAGGCGGCGGGACCGAACGCGGCCAGATAGCGCCGGACCAGGTCAGCGCCGACGGGATCGGTGCCCGCCGGGGCGAGCGGGTCGACCTCACGGCCGAGCCACTGGCTGACCGGGGCATTGCGCACACCGGCTTTCACCTTCCACAGTCCGCGCGGCGGCAACTGCACCGTCGGCACGAGCGCGGCGATCACCAACTCCCCCAGCGCCCGTGTTCCCGGCGCGGGCCAGCGGTCGGCGAGTGCCCGCGCGATCTCCCCCATCGAGCGTGGTTCGCCGTCGGCCAGCACGGCGCGCGCGGCTGCGGCGAGCTCGTCGAGGTCGACACCGGAGAGCTCGTGCTTGTAAGTGGTGAGCACCCGCTGCCGCAGCATCGCGTCGTGTCTGCCCCGCCAAGCCAGCGCGTCGGCGGCGGTGACCAAGTGCACGGTCCGGCGCATGAGATGGGCGCGGACCACCTGACGCCCGGTCAGCAGGTCGTCGAGGTCGGCCGGGTCGAACCCGGCGACCCGCGACCAGAGCCCGAGGAACGGCTCCTGCGGTTCCTGCGCCTGCACTCCGCACAGGTGCGCGACGGCATCGAGCACGGGAATGTCGGCGCGGTCGAGGAGGAATTGCCGGGCGAGAGTGGCGCGATTGAGCGCCCTGGTGTCGAGAACGGTTCGCAGACTCATAGTGGGAGACCATTCTTCCGAAAGACCGTGTCAACGAGGGTTTCCAAGTGCGTCGAGTCGATGCGATTTCCGTGTTCCCTGGATGGTTGCCACGCTAGCGTTTCCCGCATGGACGACATCGAGTTGGATTTGCCCAGCGTCGCTTCTTCCCACACCGCCGGCCGGATTCTGGAAATCGGCGCGGTCGGTCTGCGCAACCCCCTCCCGGTGAACGGTGAGCGGACGCAGGCCTACGTGTCCTGCGTGGACGGCACCACCCTGCGACTACCGGATTCCCTGCAGGGCTGGGCGATGCAGACCCTCGCCGCGAACTACGATCTGCGAGCGACAGGGCTACCCTCGCTGTTTCCCTGCCGGTTCGAATTCGGTATCCGCGACGGCGCCGCGTATGCCGTGCCGGTCAGCAACCACCGGTCGCTGCACACCAGGGTGGCGGCCGGGCAACCCGCTGCGTGAATCTCCGGCAGGCGGCGCCGCCGGACGACCAGAGGGAGACCGCATGGCCACCGCGTCCGACGTCGCAGAGTTCGCTACCAGGCACGGACTCACCGTCGCCGTCGCCGAATCACTGACCGGCGGCAACCTGGCCGCGGCCCTGTCCGCCGCACCGGACTCCGCGCAATGGTTCCGCGGCGGAGTCGTCGCCTACTCCGTCCTGGTCAAACAGACGGTCCTCGGCGTCCCCGACGTCCCCGTGGTGTCGGAGACCGCCGCGATCGCGATGGCGCAGGGCGTGCGGGCGCTGACCGATGCCGCCGTCGCCGTCGCGACGACCGGCGTCGGGGGCCCTGGCTCCCAAGACGGCGAACCAGCCGGATCGGTCTGGTGCGCCACCGCCACCCGCGACACCGCCTGGGCCATCCACCACCACTTCGACGGCGACCCGGCAGCGGTCCTCGACCAATCGGTGGACTGCGCGCTGGAACTCCTGCACGCGGGCCAGGCCCACGTCACCGGCGGATAGGACGCCGACGCCCTATCGTCGTCGGCATGCAGGCCTTGACCTACGCGCCCGCGGGCGCGACCAGTCCCGCCGACGAGATCTGGACCGCGCGGCCGTCCGGATTCCGGCGGTTCGAGACGTCGGTGGTGATCGGCCACGGCGAGCAGGACTGGGCAGCCGCCAGGGAGGCGGTATTGCGCTGGGGCGTCAAGCGCCGCAGTGGCTTTCGCGTCGCCCCTGACGCACCCGTGACGACCGATGCCGACTACCGGGTCACCGCCGGATGGGGACCCGTCTCGGTGCGCGAGCCCGTGCGCGTGGTGACGGTGGTCGACACCGCCGACCGGTGCGGCTTCGCCTACGGCACCCTGACCGGGCACCCGGTGTCCGGCGAGGAGGCGTTCGTCGTGCACCGGCGCGCGGACGGCACCGTCGAACTCACCCTGCGGTCACTCACGAAACCCGCACCGGCCGGACTCTGGCGTGCGGTCTTCCCGATACTGCTTGTCGCCCAGCGGTTCTACCGCCGCCGCTACCTGCGCGCCCTGCGGAGCTGACTCAGGCGATCGGCGGCAGGTGGACCACCTGGCCCGCGTAGGCCAGGCCAGCGCCGAAGCCGAGGAGCAGGGCGGTGTCGCCCGGGCTCGCCGCGCCGGAGCGCAGGAGTTGCTCCATGGCCATCGGGATGGAGGCGGCGCTGGTGTTGCCGGTTTCGATGATGTCGCGGGCCACGGCGACGGTGTCGGGCAGGCCGAGGGTGCGCACCAGGGCGTCGGTGATGCGGATGTTGGCCTGATGGGGGACGAAGGCGTCGAGATCCTGTGCGGCGATGCCCGCGCGGTCCAGCGCGTTGCGGCAGGCCTTCTCCAGGAAGGTGACGGCCCAGCGGAACACCTCGGTCCCGTTCATCCGGATGTAGGGCCGCACCGACGTGCCACCGCTCGCCTCGGCGGCGGCGACCTCGGCGAAGTATTCGAGAAAGTCCTTGTCCTGCTTGATCGCCGAGGTGCGGCTGCCGTCCGAACCCCAGGCGACCGGGCCGATCCCCTCCTGCTCCGCCGCGCCGACGACCACCGCGCCCGCGCCGTCGGCGAAGATGAACGCGCAGCTGCGGTCGGTGGTGTCGAGCAGGTCGGAGAGCCGCTCCACGCCGATCACCAGCACGTTGCGCGCCTGGCCGGAGCGCACCAGGTTCGCCGCGTCCGCCAGCGCGTAGCAGAAGCCGGCGCATCCGGCGGAGATGTCGTAGGCGGCGGTGTCGTCCATGCCGAGTTCGGTGGCGACGACCGCGCCTGCCGACGGGCCGAGGACCATCTGCGACGACGTCGCGAGGACGACCACATCCACCTGCTCGGCCGCCACTCCGGCCGCGGTCAGCGCGTCACGCGCGGCCGCGACGCTCATCCCGACGATGGTCTCGTCGGGCTCGGCCCAGTGCCGGGCGGCGATCCCGGAGCGGGTCTTGATCCACTCGTCGGAGGAGTCGATGGCCTCGACGATCTCGGCATTGGGCACGACCCGGCGCGGGCGATAGACGCCGAGGCCGAGGATTCCCGTATGGGTGACCGGAACTGCGGTGGCGATGGGGGTGGGCATGGCATCCTCTCCATATGAACCGATCGGTTCACGCTGGAATAGGTCTAACATGGACCGATCGGTTCAATCAAGGGTTTGGAGGAGATCGGATGGCAGCCGGACCGCGCACCCGACTGATCGAGCACACCATCAGCACCGTCCAGCAGCACGGCGTCCACGCGGCCGCGCTGAGTGAACTGCTCAAGCGCAGCAACACCTCACGCAACTCGCTGTATCAGCACTTCCCTTCGGGCAAGGGCGAATTGGTGCAGACGGCGGCCCGGATCGTGTCCCGCCTGGTGTACTCGCATGTGAGCGCGATGGCCGACGCCTTGCCGACCGCGCCGTCGGTGCAGCAGTGGCTCACCGATCTGCTCGCCTTCTGGCGCACCCCGCTCGAACAGACCGACTACAGCGCGGGCTCGTTCATGATGGCCGCCGCCCTCGACGAGCTCGACCCGGCCGTCCAGTCGATCGCGGGCCAGGCCTTCGCCGAATGGACCGCCCGCCTCGCCGACGGCATCGTCGCCACCGGCATCGAACGCTCCGCCGCCGTCTCCCTCGCCGGCTTCCTGCTCACCACCATCGAGGGCACCATCGTCCACAGCCGCGCCCTCAAGTCACCCCACCCGTTCGACCAGGCGGTCACCCAGCTGACCATCCTGCTCAACCACCACCTGTCCCAGCGCTAGCCGCCCGCCCGGCTCAGGTCGGCCCGCAGTGCCTCGACGATGTGGCGCCGGGCCTGCTGGCCTTCGCGGCTCGGGGTGAGCGGATAGACGTGAACCAGACCCTGTCCCTCGTGGAAGTCGATATCGACGCCCGCGGCCCGCGCCTTGCCGAGCAGGAGGTGGGCGTCGGGGTTGAGGATGTCCTCGGTGCCGGTGAAGACGGTGAGCGGGCCGAGCCCGGTGAAGTCGCCGAACAGCGGGCTCACGATCGGGTCCTTCATCGGCAGGTCGCCGCTCCACATCTCGCCGAAGACGAGTCCGCCCTCGCGACCCAGCCACGGGTCGCGCGGCAGGAGGTCCGTGATCAGCGGATTCTCCAGGGTGAGGTCGAGCGCGGGCGAGATCAGCACTGTCCGTGGCACTGTCGTGCCCGCGGTGTCGCGCAGATGCAGCGCGGTCGACAGCGCGATCTGGCCGCCCGCCGAATCACCGGCGAGGAAGGTCGGGCCGTACCGCGCGTGACTATCGGTGACGATCTCGGCGAAACGCGGAATCACCTGTGCCGCAGTGCCGAACGGGATCAGCGGATAGATCGGCACCGTCACGGTGAGCCGCAACTGGGCGGCCAGCCGGGCCGCGAGATGCCAATGCTGCGGGGCGATTTCGCCGACCCAGCCGCCGCCGTGCGCGTACACGAGCCCGCCGCGCGACGGCCCCGACTCCGGGGTGAGGGTGTAGACCGGCCAGCCGCCGTCCTCGCTCTTCGACACAACGACCCCGCGCAGCCGCTTCGGCGGCGCGTAGGGCAGGGGCGCCGCACCGAGCCGCCGCACGTGTTCGCGCGCGGCCTCGGCGCTGACGTAGTTCCGGTTCGCCCTGGTGATCCGCAGGTAGGCGGGTACGACGATCCGGCTCATCACGCTCGGCACGGCATCCTCCTGATCGACGACTCGACCCGACGGTACGGCACCCGGCCTGCGCGCGGGCCGGATCGATCTCAGGCCTGCCCGAGCCGATGCTCGGTGATCTCCCCGCGCAGGCTCGTTCCGTTCAGGTCCAGGTAGAGCACACCCTCGGTGACCGAGAGGGTCGCGGTATTGCGGCGGTCGATCAGCGCGACGGCCGCGTCGATGAAGGCACGGTCGACGCTGTAGAGCGGGATGTCCTCGGCCCGGTGGATCTTCTTGCCCGCGTACTGCGCCAGCACCTTCGCCGGGTCGCGGTGGGTGTAGATCGCGGCGCGGCCCGCGAGCTTGCTGCCCCGGTGCACCCGCTCGGCGTCGGGGGCGCCGACCTCGATCCAGGCGGTGACCCGGCCGGTGAGATCGCGGACCTGCACGGCGGGTTCGTCGGTAGCCGAGATGCCGCCCTCGCTGAAGACGATGCCCTCCTCGTACTGCAGGCAGTACGCGAGGATGCGGGTCAGCATGTATTCGGGGGTTTCGGAGGGGTGGCGGGCGACCCGCAGCTCGAGGTCCTCGTAGACGCCGCGGTCGACGTCGGCGAGCTGGACGGCGAAATGATGCAGAGTTGCGCTGAGTGCCATAGGAGCTCCGAGCCTACCGCCGCGCGCCAACGCGCCCCTGGCCGCACCGGTTGCGCCGACCGGTCGCGACCGCCAGCATCTCTGCATGCGAATCACTCATGTTTCAGCCCTCGCGGCGGCGTTCGTCGCACTCGGCACGGCAACCGCTGTGGCAGAACCGAATCCGGCCGACACCCCGCGCGAGGCCATCGCCCGCGCCTACATCGACGCCCTGGTCTCCCACGACGCGAGCGCGGTGCCCTTCACCCCCGATGCCACCAGGATCGAAGTCGGATTCCAGACCGGCTACTCCGGTCCGCAGCTGACCTCGGATCTGACGAACGGGCCGCAGTACCGGGTGATCCAGGGCGTCCGCGACCTCACCATGTCCGAATCCGGTGACACCGTGACCACCCGCTACCTGCTCGACACCGGCATCGCGGGCGTGCGCCTGACCACCGTCGAGATCGTCGAGACGTTCGTCATCCCCGACGACGCCATCCACTTCATCGAGGCCACCATCACGCCGGTCGCCTGACCCCGCGCGCTACTGGTCGGCGTCCTCGAGCAGGGCCCTTGGCGCGGCCAGCCGCCAGGAATCGGTGACGATCGCCTCCAGTTCCGCGCGATCGTCGAGGGCGGCGAGCCGGACCCGGACCCACGGATTACCCGCCTCGTGCGCGGCGATCCAGAACTTGTCCGGCTCGGCGACCACCAGCTCGTCGCGGTCGATGATCGGGCAGCGCACCGCCATCGAGGTCTCTTCCTCGGGCAGGGTCAGGAACAGCTTGCCCGCGACCTTGAAAATCGGCATGCCCCAGGCGAATTGCTCCACCGTCTCCGGTAGCGACAGGACAAACGCGCGGACGTCCTCCCCAGTGACCTTCATGACGCACATCCTGCCAGCCCGCCCCGACACGAATCCGGGCCAGGGCGTCGGCCTATCGCTGCGCCAGCAGGGCCTTCCAGCCCGCGCCGACCGGACCGGCGAGGGGACGGAGCAACGCCGGGATCCGCGTGACGTGGTCGCGGAACGCGAGCGGTTCGGGAGTCTCCTCGACCTCGAACCAGGCCTTGGACGCCGGGCGGTCGAGCAGCACGATCACCGCCACCGACACCACGACCGCGGGCAGGGTGAGCACGCCGAACACCCCGACCAGGACCACCAGCGCTGCCGCGTACCAGCCGAGGGCATGCGCGTAGCGGGAGCGCACGGTGAACGCGAGGGCGCACAGCGCGAGCAGCAGCGCCGCGGCCGCGGTGACGTAGGCCGACCCCACGTACCGCAGCAGCACCGAGTCCGACGGCAGCAGCGCCGCCGCCGGAATCATCGCGACCGCGATACCGGTGCCGTAGATGGCCTGCCACACCGCCAGCTGCTGTGCCCGCCGCACTTCCCGTGGCCGCCCATCGGGCGAATCCAGCGACAGTGCGGCGGTATCGAGTACCCCGAGACCGAACATCGAGCGACGACCTTTCCCGCGCGAGGTGAAACACGTTCTAGGTCACATCGTGCGTCGCGGATCGCCGCGCCGCGGCGGATTCGCCGAATTCAGCTCGAGACGGCGACCTTCGAGCTCGCCCTCGCACGCGCGGCGCTCACCCGGCGGCCGATGATGCCGTGCCGGGGCGCGAACAGGTAGACCAGCGTGAACGCGATGCCCTGGGTCACCACCACCATGCCGCCCGCGGCGGTGTCGAGGTGGTAGCTGATGTAGAGACCGGTCACCGCGCACACCACCGACACCGTCGGCGCGATGAGGAGCATGCGGCTGAAGCGATCGGTGAGCAGATAGGCCGTCGCGCCCGGGATGATCAGCATGGCGACGACCAGCACCACGCCGACCGCCTGCAACGCCACCACCGAGGTGAGGGCGAGCAAACCGAGCAGCGCCGTGCCGAGGATCCGCGGATTCAGGCCGATGGCGTGGGCATGGGTGGCGTCGAAGGCGTAGAGAGTGAAGTCGCGGCGCTTGAGCACCAGCGCGGTCAGCACGATCGCGGCCAGGATCATGATCTGGATCATCTCGCCCTGGCTCACGCCGAGCAGATTGCCGAACACGATGTGGTTGAGGTCGGTTTGGCTCGGCGTCACCGACACCAGGACCAGGCCGAACGCGAACAGGGTCGTGAAGACGATGCCGATGGCGGCGTCCTCCTTCACCCGGCTGGTGTCGCGGACGACACCGATCAGCGCGACCGCGAGGAAACCGAAGATCACCGCGCCGACCGCGAACGGCCAGCCGACGATGTAGGCCAGCACCACACCGGGCAGCACCGCGTGCGAGACCGCGTCGCCCATCAGTGACCAGCCGATCAGCACCAGCCAGCACGACAGCACCGCGCACACCACCGCCGCGGTGACGGTCGTCGCGAGCGCGCGCACCATGAACTCGTAGCGCAGCGGGTCGAGGAAGAATTCTTCGAGGCTCATCGGTATTTCCTCACTCGTCCACATCGAGCCCGAAGGCCTTGGCCAGGTTCTCCGGCCGCAACACCACATCCGGGTCACCGTGCTCGAGCACCCGGCGGTTCAGCAGCACCGCCTCGTCGGCCAGTTGCGGGAGCGCGTGCAGATCGTGGGTGGAGACCAGGATGGTCGCGCCGTCGGCGGCCAGTTCGCGCAGCAGCGCGGTGATGGTCGCCTCCGACCGCTTGTCGACGCCGGCGAACGGCTCGTCGAGCAGCAGGATCGTCGCCTCCTGGGCGATGCCGCGCGCGACGAAGGTCCGCTTCTTCTGACCGCCCGAGAGCTGGCCGATCTGGCGATCGGCGAGGTCGGTGAGATCGACACGGGCCAGCGCGTCGGCGACGGCGGCGCGATCGGCCTTGCCCGCCCGCCGGGTGAAACCCATCTTCCCGTAGCGGCCCGTCATCACGACATCGCGCACCGACAGCGGGAAACTCCAGTCCACGTCCTCCGATTGCGGCACGTAGCCGAGGCTGCCCGCCTTGCGCGCCGCGGCGGGCGGACTGCCGTTGATGAGCACCCGGCCGCGGCCGGGGGTGACCAGGCCCATGACGGTCTTGAACAGCGTCGACTTGCCCGAGCCGTTCATTCCGATCAGGCCGCAGACCCGGCCGGACTTCAGGGTCAGTTCGACATTGTCGAGCGCGAGGACGTCACCGTAATGGACTGTGACGTCTTGGATCTCGACGACGGGCGCGGTGGTCATCTCGGGGCTCCGGCGAGGGCGGTCGCGATGATGTTGGCATCATGGCGGATCAGCTGCAGATAGGTCGGCACCGGGCCGTCGGCCTCCGAGAGCGAGTCGACATAGAGGGTGCCGCCGTAGCGTGAGCCGGTGGCTTCGACCACGCGCTGCATCGGCGCGTCGGAAACGGTCGACTCGCAGAACACCGCGGGCACCCCGCGCTGGCGCACGAAGTCGATCGCCGAGCCGATCTGCTGCGGGGTCGCCTGCTGTTCGGCGTTGACCGGCCAGATGTACTTCTCGGTGAGACCTGTGTCGCGGGCGAGGTAGGAGAACGCGCCCTCACAGGTCACCAGCGCCCGCTGATCGGCGGGCAGGGTGTTCACCGCGGCGACCAGGTCGTCGCGGACGGCGCCGAGCTGGGTCTTGTAGGCGTCGCCATTGGCGCGGTAGGCCTCGGCGTGCTCGGGATCGAGGTTGGTGAACGCGCGGACCATGTTGTCGACATAGATCTGCGCGTTCACCGGCGACATCCAGGCATGCGGATTGGGCTTGCCCCGGTAGGCGTCCTCACCGATGTCCATCGGGGTGACGCCCTCGCTGACCACTGCGTGCGGCACGTCGAGGTCGGCGACGAACTGAGCGAACCAGGCTTCCAGGTTGAGCCCGTTGTCCAGGATCAGATCGGCCTTGGCCGCCTTCTTGATATCGCCGGGCGTCGGCTCGTAGCCGTGGATCTCGGCGCCGACCTTGGTGATCGACTCGACCCGCAGATGCTCCCCCGCGACATTGCGCGCCATATCGGCGAGCACGGTGAAGGTGGTGAGCACGACCTTCTTCCCGTCGTCCTCGGCCGCGACACCACCGCAGGCGGTGAGCGCGAACGCCATGACACTCAGAACACACGCCGCGACAACCCGCCGCGACGTTCCGGGCGACCGGTGAAACCCAACCTTCATTCCAGAATTATATTGTTAGGGCGACCGAACTTTCAAGTTCACCGATAGGAACAGACGCGGTGACGGTTCAGGATGCCCAGGGCGGAACGAAGGTGGAGCCGTCGGGCAGTTCGGCGGAGAAGCCGACCCGGACCGTGACGAGCAGCACCGCGGGCGCCGCGGTGCCATTGGCGAGCGCGATCGTCGAACCGGCAGGCGCGACGGCCGCGTCACCCGGTTTCATCGACGCCGACTCGCCGTCGATCGTCATCGTCACCTCGCCCGCGAGCAGGACGAAGGCCTCCTCCCCCAGGATTCGATGCGGCACGCCCACCGAATCGGGCGCGACCTCGGTCTGCCAGACGCAGAGTTCGGCGCTGCCGGTGCCGGGGCGGATGAGCGAGGTGAACCTGGCGTTGTGGATCTCGTGAACCTGAGCGTCTCCGGAGTGGATGACCGGCATGTGCGCCTCCTACAGAAAGTCAATTTGCTTGTCCATATAGTCAAGTAGCTTGACCACTATGTCAAGTGCCAGAATGGCTGCCGTGCCCGAGAACCCCCCGCCCGCAGGCGATCTACCCCTGTTGCTGCTGGCAGCGGCCGCCGAGGTGAGCCAGGCGATCAACCACGGGGTGGCCGCGGCGGGCTTCACCGATATACGCCCGGCCCACGGCTTCGCCTTCGTCCGGATGGCCCCCGACGGCGCGACTGTCGGCGAGATCGCCGAGCATCTCGGCGTCACCAAGCAGGCGGCCAGTCAACTGGTCGACGAGCTGGTCACCAAGGGCTACGCCGAGCGCAATCCGCATCCGCGCGACGCGCGCGCCCGGCTGATCACCCTCACCGAACGCGGCTGGGCCTGCACCAGAGCCGCCGATGCCGCGGCCGCCGAATTCGCCGCACGCTGGACCGACGCGCTCGGTGCCGCGACGTTCAACCAGGTCCGAAATGCGATCGCCCGGGTCGTCACGCCGGGCCGGGTGCGTCCGTCCTGGTGATCTTTACCGTTCGATGACGAGTATCCGTTAATTCGAAGAACAGGATTTTCAAAAGAGTGCGCGTAGTGTCGCGACGCGCGGCATACTCGGCTTCGAGCGGTGACGCGCCACCGCGGCATCCGGGCCATCGGCCCGGGAGCGCCTCGTCACGTCAGCCACCGTTTTCTCGATCCCGGAGGATCGCCATGTCTTCTCTCGCCACGCTCGCCACGGTCGACACCGTCACCCGGCACAAGTACGAGCGTCTGCAGTACACCGGTTCGGCCGGTGTCATCGCCTCGCTGGAGGACCCGCGCCTGGTCGGCCGCTGGCACACCGACTTCCCCGACTGGCACGGCGAGCATTGGGCGTTCGAGGCGGGCACCGCCAGCCCTGGCAGGCTGCGCCCGATCAATGTCGCGGTGCGCCAGGGCTGATCAGGCCGCGCCCTCGGCGGCCGTGCGGTCGACGATGCGCGGGAACGGGCTCGACGCTTCCAGCTGGTAGGCCAGGTCGAGCAGGGTCCGTTCGTCACCGCGGCGCCCGGCGAGCTGGATCGAGCCGGGCAGGCCATGCGGCAGCAGACCGTGCGGCAGCGACACCGCCGGTCCGCCGCCCACATTGTTGAGCGGCGTGAAACCCACGTAGTCGACCAGTTTCGCGAACAACGCGTCGAACGGCTGGCCCGGCGCCAGCTCGCCGATCCGCGGCGCCGGATGCGAGAGAACCGGGGTGAGCAGCACGTCGACCTCGGCGAAATGCTTGTCATAGGTGGCCGTTCCCGACCGCAACCGCCACGCGGACGCGGCCGCGGCGAGCGGATTGCGCGCGGCCAGCCCGATCAGGCCCTTGGTGAACGGGTCGAGCTTGCTCGGGTCGAAATGGTCGCGATGGCCCAGCCGGAACGACAGCGTCATCGCCGCGGCCATCACCGCCCAGTACCGCTTGAAGTCCTCGATGAACCGCGGGTCCACGTCAAGACGCATCTCGACGACCTCATGACCGAGGCCCGCGAGAATCGTTGCGGCCGAGGCCAGCACGGCCGCGTTGTCGGGGTGCACCGGGCGGCTGAGGACATCCTCGGTGATCAGCCCGATCCGTAACCGCCGCGCGCTCGGCCCTTCGACCAGGCCGATCGGCGCCAGCTTCGGATTCGCGCCGAACTGCTCGACGGCGGCCAGATAGTGCGCGGTGTCGCGCACCGACCGGGTCAGCACGCCCTCGGTGACCAGGTGCACCGGCAGCTGACGGGCGCCCGGCTGGTCGAGCAGCCGGTTGCGGGTCGGCTTCAACCCGACCAGGCCGTTGGCCGCTGCCGGAATCCGGATCGAGCCGCCGCCGTCGTTGGCGTGCGCGATCGGCACCACCCCGGCCGCGACCAGCGCCGCCGAGCCACCCGAGGACGCACCCGCCGAATACTCGGGATTCCACGGATTGCGGGTCGGCGCGCGATCGGTGAACTCGGTGCTGGCGGTGAGCCCGAACTCCGGCAGCGTCGACTTGCCGATCACGACAACGCCCGAATGCAGGAACTGCGCGCCGGGACCGCCGGTCGCCGTGGCGGGCCGCGGCGTGAATGCCGCCGAACCGTGGCAGCTGGGCAGCCCGGCGATATCGGTGTTGTCCTTGACGAACGCGGGCACACCGGAGAACACGCCCGCCGTCTCCGGCGTCGCCGAGGCCCGCTCGAAGCAGCTCAGCTGCACCGCGTCCAGGCTCGGGTCGACCCGGCGGGTCCGCGCGACAGCGGCCTCGAGCACCTCGGCCCGGCTCACTTCCCCCGCGCGCAACGCCGCGGCGACGCCGACGGCGTCCAGCATGCCGAGTGCGTCGTCGGTGAATCCATGGACGGGAGTGCTCATATCCGCAGCGTAATGCGATCCGACGGCCCTGTGCGGCCCTGCGAGGTTTCCTCGAGAAACCCTTAGAGTCCATCCGGCCGGGCCCGCGCGGACCTGGCCTTGATGTGGATTCGCTCGCCCTGCCCACCGAAGAGACTGAGCACTTCGACACTGCCGCGACCGGTGGACCCGAACCAGTGCGGGTGCAAGGTGTCGAACTCGGCGACCTCGCCCGGCCCGAGAACGACGTCGTAGTCACCGAGGACAAGACGCAGTCGCCCGCTGAGCACGTAGAGCCATTCGTAGCCGGCGTGGGTGCGCGGGAACGGCTCGGACTCGGTCTCGGGGATGATCAACTTGTAGGCCTTCGGCTCGCCTTGCGTCTTCGACAACGGCACGATGACCCGGCCGCCGGTGTGCCGCGGTTTCTGTGGCAGCCGCGGGTCGAGGATGCGGGGCGCGGCCACGATCTCGTCGATCGGCACCGCAAGGGCGGCCGCGATCGGCAGCAGCAACTCCAGACTCGGCTTGCGCTGGCCGGATTCGAGCCGGGACAGGGTGCTCTTGGAGATGTCGGTGAGCCTGCTCAGGTCCGCGAGCGAGAGGTCCTTGCTTACCCGGAGTCGCCGGATGCGGACGCCGACCTGACCGAGGGTCGCGTCGATGGCGGGATGGTTCGGCACCGGTCCAGTCAACGTGAGCGTTCCAGTTCCGGCAACGATTCGTTGCCGTCCCGCGCCGCGAAAAGCACGCTGCGAGTTATGAGTTCACCATCGACATCGCCGCCGCGCAGCCGGGAACGCTTCCTCCCTACCGGGGTATATCTGCTGGCCTTCAGCCTGTTCGCCATGGGGAGCGCGGAGTTTCTCCTCGCCGGGGTGCTGCCCGCGGTCGCCACCGATATCGAGGTCAGCCTGGCCACTGTCGGTGGGCTGATCACCGCGTTCGCGATCGGCGTCGTCCTCGGCGGGCCGCCGTTCGCGGTGGTCAGCCTGCATTGGCCGCGGCGGACCGCGCTGGTGGTGACCCAGCTGGTCTTCGCCGCGTCCATCGCGGTCGGCCTGATCATCGGCAGTTACGGCGCGCTGCTGGTCACCCGCTTCGTGGCGGGCCTGGCCTACGCGGGGTTCTTCGCGGTCGCGGCGGTGACGGCTGTCAGCCTGGTGCCCGGCGATCGTGCGGCCCGCGCGTCGGGCGTGGTGATCAGCGGCCTCAGTTTGGCGATGATTCTCGGCGGACCCGCCGGAACATTCATCGGTTACCGCACCGGGTGGGAGGGCGGTTTCTGGCTGGTGGTCGTTCTCACCGTCCTCGCCGCGGCCGCGGTAGCGGTGATGATGCCCGCGACCACGGCGGGCGAGGAGCCCCGTCTCGATCGTGAGTTCGCCGCGCTGCGGCAGCCGCGGCTGTGGCTCGTCCTCGCCGCCACGCTGCTCAGTACGGCGGCCTACATGATCACGTTCAACTATCTCGCCGAACTGCTGACCTCCGTCACCGGGATTCCCGACGTCTGGCTGGCCCCGATCCTGGTGCTGTTCGGTGTCGGCGCGTACCTCGGCTTGGCGATCGGTGGCCGGATCTCCGACCGGCGGCCCTACCTGGCATTGGTCGCGGGCTCCGCGGGGATCGCCCTGTGTTCGGTACTGATCGCGGTGTTCGCCGGACACGCGGTGGCCGTCGTCGCCCTGGTCTTGCTGCTCGGTATCGCCGGATTCGTGCTCAATCCCGCGATCTACGGTCGCGTGTTCACCCTCGCGGCCGGCGCGCCGACGCTGGCAGGCGCGACCACGGTGTCGGCGTTCCAGCTGGGCATCGGTCTCGTTCCCGTCGTCGCCGGAGTCGTGCTGAACGCCGGTGCACCGATCACCGCGGTGCCGTGGATCGGCGCGGTCTCGGCGCTGGTGACCATCCCGTTCGTGCTGATCGAGCGCGCGTCCGCCGAATCCGGCAGCCCGGTCGCGCACGGGTAGGGACGGCCGTGCACCTGGAATCCCGTGGACCGGAAACCGGCGCGCTGACGGGGGAAGCTGGCGCCGCGGCGGCACACACGGCACTATCGAGGCCGTGGAACGACTGCGAATCGGACAAACCACCCACTCTTCGGATGTGGTGTCGTGAACGCGCTGGCTCCGGGTGAGAACCGGCCCGCACCCGGCGATCCGTTGACCGTCACCGTGGCGAGTTCGGCGTCGGTCGATGTCTCGGCGCTCTTGCTGAACACCGCCGGAGTAGTGCGCTCCGACAACGACTTCGTGTTCTTCAACCAGCCGACCGGCCCCGGTGTGGTGTACCGCCATGGCAATGGCGGCCCGGACGTGGTCGAAGTGCGGACCTCGGCGCTACCCGCCGACGTGGACAAGGTCGTCGTCACCGCCAGCCTCGACGGACGCGGCCCCGCCACCTTCGCCTCGGTCGGCCAGCTCACCGCCACCATCGGATCCGGTCCCACCGCACTGACTTTCCAGATCCCGGGGCTCACCACCGAAAGCGGTGTGGTGTGCGTGGAGATCTACCGCCGCAACGGCGCGTGGAAGGTGCGGGCGATCGGTCAGGGTTACGACGACGGGCTGGCGGGCATCGCGTCGGCCTACGGCGTGAACCTCGAGGACGAACCCGAAACGCCCGCCGCGCAGAGCGGTGCCGCGCCGACGGCCGTGTACCCGCCGGTCTCCGCTCCCGCGGCCGGATACCCGGCGCAGGGTGGGGGCCACCCGACCATGCCCGCCGGTCAGCCCGGCCAATTCGCCCCACCGACGGGGCAGCCGGCGGCTCACCCCTACCCTCCCGCAGGCGCCCCTGCCTTCCCGCCGCCGACGGGTCAGCCCGGCTATGGACAGCAGCCCGGCGGACCCGCTCAGCAGCCCTACCCTTCGTACGCATCCCAGCAAGGAGCCCAGCCCGTGCACAGCGACCTGTTCGATCCCTCGCACGCCGAGGTCACCGGCCTCGGTATCCAGAAACAGGGCGGCAAGATGGTCAAGGTCGGCCTCAACGGTGAGGTGATGGCCCGCGCAGGCTCGATGGTGGCCTACCAGGGTGACCTGCAGTTCCAGGCCCTCGGCTCCGGCGGTATCGGCCGGGCGATCCGCCAGCACCTCACCGGCGAGGGCGTACCGCTGATGAAGGTGACCGGACGCGGCGACCTGTTCCTGGCCAACAGCGCCGCCGACGTGCACATCATCGACCTCGACGGCACCGACGGCCTCACCATCAACGGCGCCAACGTCCTCGCGTTCGACTCCACCCTGCGCTACGACATCGGCCGCGTGCAGGGCGCCGCGGGCTACGCCTCCAACGCAGGCCTGTTCAACTGCGTGTTCACCGGCCGCGGCCGCATCGCCATCACCACCCACGGCTCCCCGGTGGTGCTCACCGTCGACCAGGCCACCTTCGCCGACCCGAACGCCGCCGTCGCCTGGTCGTCGAGCCTGCAGACCGGCATCAAGCGCAACGACTCCTTCGGCCTCGGCAGGCTGATGGGCCGCAGCACCGGCGAGGCGAGCACACTGTCGTTCGCCGGCCGCGGCTTCGTCATCGTGCAGCCCTCCGAGCTGCCCCCGGGCGGCCTCATCGGCGGCACCGGCGGCGGCCAGCAGGCAGGCCACGGCGGCGGCCTGTTCGGCTGACCCTCCGGGCTAAGCCGGGTCGACGGCTGCGCGCTGCCGCCATGACACCAGCAGCGCACCGAGGTCAGGACCCCGCGCGCTCCTTGCGGGCCTGACGACGGGCCTCCCGCATGGCATTGAGCTCCTGCTCCAGGCTCTCGGCGATACGGAACTGCCCGGTGTCGTACACGTTGACCGGTTCGATCGCCTCGTAACCGAAATTGGCCTCGGCGAAGGCCTTCTCGACGCGGGCCTCGATATCGGAGATCGTGCTCTTGCGCGCCGCGGGAACCGAGTCGGTGGACTTCGTCGTCGGCTCGGACTTGACGGCCTCGGGGGCGGGCTCGGGCGCGACGGGCGGCTGCGGCGCGGCCTTCTTGGCCGAGGCCTTCTCCGCCGACGACGGCTTGCCGATGCCGAAGCGCTTGCGCTTCTCGGTGGGCTTGCCGTTGCCGATCGGCTCGGTGGGCGTCCACGCGGGTTCCCGGCTGACCGGCGCGGTGACGGCGGCCTGGTCGGCGGCGAACGCCTCGGCGCGGGCCTGACCCGTCATCGGCGGCTGGTAGGTCAGGCGGACACCCTCGGTTGCCCCGCGGCCGAGCAGGTTCTCGGCCGGGTCGGGCAGGTCCCTGACCTGGCTGGTCGCGCGAGTGATGGCGAGCCCGTAGCGGGCGCTGGCGGCGTCGTGGATGAGCAGCGCGACACCGATCATCACGGGCGCGACCGCGTGCACCGCGGCGTCGTACCAGCGGCCGTCGCGCAGGTAGGGATAGGTGTTGAGGGTGACGGTGAGCCCGAGCAGGGCGATCTCGGCCATCGCGACCTGACGCCGGTTGTCGATGACGCCCCACTCGGCGACCTTGTTCGTGCCGACCATGATGATGATCAGACAGACGCTGATCATCGCCTCGAGCAGGTAGCTGAACCAGAACAGCGGGTCACTCGGACCGCCGGGCGCGATGTTCTGCTGCACGTTCACCGCGGACCACAGCATGCCCGCGCCGACGACACCCGCCAGGGCCTTGAGTGACCACGACCGGTGCCGGTACAGCGAAGCCAGCTTCGCGTGCGGGCTCGATTCGCGGCGCTGGGACGCCATCGCCTTTCTGGCGAGCAGCAGATCTCGCATGTCGGCCTTCTCGATTGCTTCGGTGGTGCTCCTGGCCCGGTCGGAGGCCTGTGCCATCGCCTGGGTGTGCTTCCAGCGCTGTTCGCGATCCTGTTCACGGATGCGTTCGGCGAGTTCCCGCTCCGCGCGCAGCTCGTCTTCCGACAGCGCGTCGGTCAGGGCGGGGTCGAATTGGTAGGCGAGGCGCCCACGCGCCCGTTCGACCCGCTGGGCGAGCAGGCTGACGTCGTCTTCGATGGGAGAATCGACGGTCATGCTCGACCACCGCCCCGGCATCGCGAAGGCAGACGGGTGACCACACGTGTGAACGGCACACGCCATTAATAGTCCATACACCCGCCCGTGCGAAACCGATGCTCCGACACGGCTCCCCGTTCTCGGCGCGCCGCGAGCGACACGCGCAGGCGATACCGGCCGGTAGTCCAACTCCGAAAGATAATCCCAGACCGCCTTCCGAGCCAAGGTTTTAGCACCATCGGTGCCCAAGCGTTGTCGAACGACGTTCGCGGACAACACGAATCGGACACCAACTTCGCGCCCCCGTCAAGACCCGTGGCCGCGACCGCCGGAACCCGTCCCGAGGCCCCGCCCGAAGGCTTCGGAACCCACTATTGCCACCTCGCCAATAGTGGTCCACACTGTATCTGTAACCACTGGTCACCTCTGGACCAGTGCTGTGCCGAGCCGTAAGGAGACTCGATGGCCGCCAACCGGTCCAGCTGGATGAACGAGGACCTGGACGCCCTGCGCGACCTCGCCCGCGCCTTCCTGGCCAAGGAACTCGCGCCGAACATCGACAAGTACCGCGAGCAGCACCATGTGGACCGCGACCTGTGGAACAAGGCCGGTGAAGTGGGCCTGCTGTGTCTGTCGATCCCGGAGGAGTACGGCGGCGGTGGCGGCACCTTCGCCCACGAGGCCGTGCTCATGGAGGAGCAGGCCCGCGTCGTCGATACCTCGTGGGGCGTCAGCCTGCACAACGGCATCGTGGCGCACTACCTGCTCGCCTACGGCACCGAGGAGCAGAAGCAGCAGTGGCTGCCCAAGATGGCCAGCGGCGAGGTCGTCGGCGCCATCGCGATGACCGAGCCAGGCACCGGCTCGGACCTGCAGGCCGTCAAGGCCAAGGCGATCCGCGACGGTGACGAGTACGTCATCAACGGCTCCAAGACCTTCATCACCAACGGCGCCCAGGCCGACCTGATCATTTTGGTCGCCAAGACCGACCCCACCCAGGGCGCCGCCGGCGTCTCGCTGGTGCTGGTCGAGGCCGACCGCGAGGGTTTCCGTCGCGGCCGCGTGCTCGACAAGATCGGCCAGAAGGGCCAGGACACCTCCGAGCTGTTCTTCGAGGACGTGCGCGTCCCGGTGACCAACCTGCTCGGTGCCAAGGAGGGCCAGGGCTTCATCCAGCTGATGCAGCAGCTGCCGCAGGAGCGCCTGATCGTCGCGCACGGCGCGGTCGCGGGCATGGAGGTCGCCCTCGATCACACCCTGCGCTACACCAAGGAGCGCGAGGCGTTCGGCCGCCCTGTGTTCGGTTTCCAGAACACCAAGTTCAAGCTGGCCGAGGTCGCCACCGAAGCGCGCATCGCGCGCGTGTTCATCGACGACTGCATCGAGAAGCACCTCCGTGGCGAGCTCGACATCCCGACCGTCGCCATGGCGAAGTGGTGGACCACCGACAAGGCGATGCAGATCGCCGACACCTGCCTGCAGCTGTTCGGCGGCTACGGCTACATGAACGAGTACCCGATCGCGCGCATGTGGGTCGACAACCGCGTCCAGCTGATCTACGCGGGCACCAACGAGATCATGAAGGAGATCATCGCCCGCAGCCTGTAATACTTCTGCGCACAGGTGATCTCGACCGGCCGCGAACAGCTGTTCGCGGCCGGTTTTCGCTGTTGAGGTGCTATTTCGTGACCTATCCGGAACTCCGGCCGAGACGAATGTCCTTCGGAAGCGGTACATACGGGACGACGAGGGCGGTGCGGCACAGTGGACGCGGACGGCGGTTCATCGGGTGAACCCGGACAGGAACCGGTACTGCCGGACCGTGCACAGATGATGCAGGCGGTCTGCGGTTTCGCCGGCGACGGCGATCCCGTCCTGCGGGCCGCGCACGAACTGGCCGCCCTGCACGAACGTCGCGAACAGCTCGTCCCCGGCGATACGAGCGAGATCGATTGGGAGCGAGCACGTCTGGTCTGCGAGATCGACCGCTGGGTGGTCATCCGCTCCCCCCGGCCCGCGACGACGGCGCCGATGCACACCGAGAG
>NZ_JBHXAY010000109.1:0-21516 GCF_042728775.1 Nocardia sp. NPDC060259 | reverse complement strand
CCTCGAGAGGTGAACGCGCCGTTCGGAAGAGAAGGAGCTAGCGGCCGATCGCCGCGGCCATCACGCGGACGGCGGAGATCAGGCCGTCGATCAGGTTGCCCTGACGGAACGACGCCAGCGCGGCGGTGACGCCCAGCTGGCAGATGCGATCGTTGGCGCGCTCGGCGACGTTCGCACCGGACCGCACCTCGATCGCGCCCTGGTTCGGCGAGACGGCGATGAGTACCGAGTCGGCCGCCTCGGGGGTGTTCGGCAGGACCGCGTCCGCGCCGGCCGCCGGGTCGTTGCCGAGGTCGCCGAGGTAGATGTTGAAGCGGACCTTGGTCGCGCGGGTCGCTTCGGTGAGCGCGTTGTCGAGCATGATGCGTTCACGGTCGGTGAACGGCACCTCGTCGAAGACGGTGCCCGACTCGTGCACGCCCGAGACCCGGCCGCTGCTGGTCAGCGCGGACCCGTGCGGCAGGTCGGCCTCGACCACCGCGGGCCACTTAGAACTTGCCACTTGCCCGGCCTCCGATCAGCTCCGCGTTCGCGGCTTCGAGAGCCGCATGGCTGCCATGCGACTCGGCGGTGTGGTGACCCGCCGCAGCGGTCACCTCGTCGGTAGCGCTCCACAGCACCGGCGAGTGGGTCCACTTCTGCCCGAGCGCGAAGTGGGCCGGCTTGTCACCGGGGAATGGCTTACCGAGATAGGACAAACCCGCGATCGCGAAATAGATCGCGGCCGGGATGCCGACGAAGATCAGCACTGTCTCGAGAATGCTCACGGTCCAACGGTAGACGATGCTGTGTAGTAGTTCATCCTCCGGCTATCCCGAACGTCCGCGTGTCCGGCGTGATCAGACCAACCAGGCCGCCGCGTCGGCGGGCAACCGGTCGTCGACGATGGGCGCGCTGGCCAGCAGCACCTCTCCCGGCGGCAGCTGAATCGGCCCGTCGGAAGCGTTGAGCACGCAGACCAGCCCGCCCGGCCTGCGGAAGGCCAGGCAGCCGTCGGGGCTGCCGTACCACTCGATCCGGTCGCCGGCGAACTCCGGCCTTGTCCCGCGCAGATCGATCGCCAGCCGGTACAGCGACAGCGTCGAATGCAGGGTCTCCAGCTGGGCTTCCACGGTGCGGTCGGCCCAGTCCGCTGGGATCGGCAGCCACGCCTGCTCGGCGGCGGTGAACCCGAACGGTGTGCTCGCGCCCTCCCAGGGAATCGGCACCCGGCAGCCGTCACGGCCGCGCTCGGTATGCCCCGACCGCTCCCACACCGGATCCCGCAGCGCGTCCTCGGGCAGGTCGTCGACATTGGGCAGACCGAGTTCGGCGCCGTTGTAGACGAACACCGCGCCGGGCAGCGCCAGCTCGACCATCATCATCGCCCGCGCCCGCGCCACCCCCGTTTTGCCGCCGCCGTACCGGGTGACCTCACGCTCGATGTCGTGGTTGGACAGCGTCCAGGTCGGTGGCGCGCCGACACCGCTCACCGCGTCGAGGGAGAACGTGATCGCCTCGCGCACGCCCTCGGCGGTGAAGGGGACCTCGGCGAGGCGGAAGTTGAACGCCAGGTGCAGTTCGTCCGGGCGCACGTATTCGCCGAAGCGGGTGTTGTCGTCGACCCACACCTCGCCGATCGACACCGCGTGCGGGTAGTCGCCGAGGATCGTGCGGATGCGGCGATGGATGGCGTGCACACCGGGATTGTTGAAGCGCAGATCGTCGTCGTCGTGGACCAGCATCTTGGTCTCGACCCTGGCCATGTCTGGCAGGCCTTCCGGCTTGGCCATGCCGTGGGCGACGTCGATACGGAAACCGTCGACCCCGCGGTCGAGCCAGAATCGCAGCGTCTTCTCGAAATCGGCGGCGACCTCGGGGTTTTCCCAGTTCAGGTCGGGCTGTTCCGGCGCGAAGATGTGCAGATACCACTGCCCGGGCGTGCCGTCGGGTTCGGTGACCCTGGTCCAGGCCGGGCCGCCGAAGATGCTCGGCCAGTTGTTGGGCGGCTCGGTGCCGTCCTTCCCGCGACCGTCGCGGAAGATGTAGCGGGCCCGCTCGGGGCTGCCCGGTACCGCATCCAGCGCCGCTGTGAACCACGGGTGCTCGACGCTGGTGTGGTTGGGCACCAGATCCATCGTCACCTTGATCTCGCGGTCGTGCGCCTCGGCGATCAGCTCGTCCAGCGCGGCCAGCCCGCCGAACAGCGGGTCGATGTCGCGCGGATCGGACACGTCGTAGCCGCCGTCGGCCTGCGGCGAGCGCATCACCGGGCAGATCCACAGCGCGTCGACACCCAGTAACTCCAGGTAGCCGAGCTTCTCGCGAACGCCGCCCAGGTCGCCGACACCGTCGCCGTCGGAGTCGGCGAACGAGCGGGGATAGACCTGATAGAACACGGCGGTTGTCCACCACGGAGCGGTGCTTTCTTCCCCCGGCACCGGCGAGGCAGGTGTCTGTGTCACATCGGCAATATTGCCAAAGATTGCCCGTGATATTCCTGTGGCGCGAGACTTTCTTCGAATCCGGCAAATCACCAGCGTTTCGCCACGCCGGGCCGAAACACCGGGGTAAACCTCGGCATCGACCCGAAACCGGCCCGTCACCTGCCGCTCATCAGCGAACGCGCGGCACCCACACCCTCAGCCGGGCGCGTTTTGCAGGGATGCCGCCGCCATCTGGAAGTAGTCCATCAGCGTCTTGCGGTGTTCGTCGTCCAGGATCGATGGCTCGATCTCGCCGACGGCGATCGTCATGCACCGTATCCAGGCGTCGCGCTCGAGCGGGCCGATGACGAACGGGTTGTGCCGCATCCGCAGGCGCGGGTGCCCGCGCTCGTCGGAGTAGGTGCGCGGGCCGCCCCAGTACTGTTCGAGGAACATGCGCATCCGGCGCTCGGCCGGGCCGAGGTCCTCCTCCGGATACAGTGGGCGCAGGATCTCGTCGGCAGCGACCTCGCGATAGAACACGGACACGATGCGCCGGAACGTCTCGGCGCCACCCACCGCTTCGTAGAACGAGGTCGTTGTCTGCTCACCTGAAGTCACGAGGTCCATTGTGCCCCGATGAGCCTGCGGGCGGCCCGGCGGCAGCCTCGGTCACGAACACATGGCCCTTCAACCACAGTTCACCCGAAAGTTTGAAAAATAGCCGTGCAATACCGGCTCAACCATGGTCAACTGGGGGGCAGTATCGGCCCCAGATACCACATGATCCTGCCAATCATGAAATTGAGGTCAAGATGAAGCAGCGACCAGGCGCCCGGTCACACGAGGCGCGCGCGCACCGACAACTCCAGCCCGCCGACGTCCACAACCGTGGCTCGGGGGCCATTCCGCTGCATATCTTGTCCGATCACCATCCGGGCGCACACGGTCATCACGACCTGCCGCATCACCCCGCGCCACTGCATCTCGCCGGAGACCATGACGCCGCCGCGTGGCGCAAACGCCGGGTCCTCCTCCTCAACGCCACCTACGAACCGCTCACCGCGCTGTCCGCGCGCCGCGCTGTCGTGCTGCTGATCTGCGCCAAGGCGGACGCGGTCCACGACAATCCCGAAGCTCCGGTCCTGCATTCGGCAGGCGCCGCGGTGGCGATTCCCTCCGTCATCCGGCTGCGCACCTATGTGCGCGTGCCCTACCGCGCCCGCGTCCCGATGACCCGCGCCGCTCTCATGCACCGCGACCGCTACCGCTGCGGGTACTGCGGCGGCAAAGCCGAGACCATCGACCACGTGATCCCCCGCAGTCGCGGTGGCGAGCACTCGTGGGAGAACTGCGTCGCCAGCTGCGCCCCGTGTAACCACCGCAAAGCAGACAAGATGCTCACCGAGCTCGGCTGGACCTTGCGTCATCCCCTGGTCTCACCCAAGGGCCCGCACTGGCGGCTGCTGTCCACCACCGCCGACCTGGATCCGATCTGGTTGCAGTACCTGGGCGAAGGAGCCGCCTGATCAGGCGCTTTCGATGACCATCGTGGCCCGGGTTCCCGGTTCGAGGGCTTCGAAGATGTGCGGTAGATCGCCCAGGTAGCGGATGTAGTCACCTGGGCGCATCTCCACGGGCTCGTCCGCGGGGCCGACCATGGCGCGGCCGGCGGCGAGGACGACGTGCTCGACGACGCCGGGGGTGTGCGGGTCCGAGCGGCGGATGTGGCCGGGTTCGGCCGCGATGCGATAGACATCACAGCGAGTGTGCGACTGACCCGCTGCGAGCAACGTCACCCGGTAGTCGGCATCGGCCGAGGGGACCGGCGCGCCCTCGTCCGCGCGAATCACCTGGACATTGGGACGAGGCGGGTCAAGCAGTCGGCTGAACGGCATCTCCAGGGCGACGCACAGCGCCCACAGGGTTTCCAGGCTGGGATTGCCGGTGCCCGATTCCAGTTGCGACAGTGTGGATTTCGCGACGCCTGCCCGGCTCGCGACCTCGGTCAGCGACAAGCCTGCGCGCGCGCGTTCGCGGCGCAAGGCCGCCGCGATCACCGCTTGGGGTGGTCCGGCGACCGGGTCCTGCCGGTCCATCGACGCCTCCTGGGGGCTGACGGTATTCGCGTTGACTTTACCCAGCGCTGGCGTTCAATATGAGAAACATGCGTTCGATATGGCGAACACTCGATCGGCGAACCGTCACCGCCGTGGCCGCGGCCTGCCTGGCCGTCGGCCTGTTCGGCGTGTCCTACGGCGCCTCGACGATCGCGGCCGGATTCCCGGTGTGGATGCCGATCGTGATGGCGGTGACGGTGCTGGCCGGCGGGTCGGAGCTGCTGTTCTTCGGCATCGTCGCCGCCGGTGGCAGCCCGCTCGCGGCCGTGGTCGCCGGTCTGCTGCTCAATGCCAGGCACCTGCCGTACGGGCTGTCCGCGCCCGAGGTGTTCGGCAGTGGCTGGAAGCGGGTGCTCGGCATCCACGTCCTCAACGACGAATCGGTGGCCTTCGCCACCGCGCCCGGCGATCACGAGCGCAAACGCGCCGCGTACTGGGCCTGCGGTATCGGTGTCGCCCTGAGCTGGCCGCTCGGCGCGACGCTGGGCGCCGCACTGGGCTCGCTCGTCCCCGATACCTCGGCGCTCGGTCTCGACGCGGTGTTCCCGGTGATCCTGCTCGCGTTGATCCTGCCCGCGCTGCGCGATCGCGCCACCCTGCGCCCGGTGCTGGTCGGCGCCGCGCTCGCGGTGGTCGCCGCGCCGTTCGTGCCCGCCGGGCTGCCGGTGCTGATCGCGCTGCTGGGTCTGGTGTTCGCGCTGCGGCCGCCGGAGAAGCACAGTGAACCTGCGGCACAACCATGCTGACGCTCCACACTCGGGCATCCGCCCGCACCGGTCGCACGCCCGGTTCGGAAGGGAACGTGCCTCGGCGGACACCGCTGTCCGGCGCGTCCGACGCGGACCGGCGGACACCACGGTGGCGGTGCGTATCGTGAATGCGCCGTACCTTCTCCCCGCGATGCTCGCTCTTGCTGTCGGCACCTACGCGCTGCGCTGGGCCGGTCCCGCCCTGCGGCATCGACTTCGCCTGTCGCCCAGGACGATCCATCTCCTGGACACCGGCGCACTGATCCTGCTCGCGGCACTGGTGGCGACCGCCACGCTGCCGACCGGTTCCGGCGAACTCGGGGTCGCGCTGCCCGCCGGGGTCGCGGTCGGCGGGGTCCTCGCGTGGCAGCGCGCGCCACTGCTGGTCACTGTGCTCGCGGCTGCGACGACGACCGCCTTGCTCCGGCTCGCGGGCATTCACTGATCGCGTCGTCGACATCGGTTGATGTCCGACCGGACTGGCACCATGTCGCCCGTGACGACGAATGAACGGCCGATGCCGCCCTTGAACGCCGACGAGCGCACGACCATGGAGGCGTGGCTCGACTTCTACCGCGCAACGCTGGCGCTCAAGTGTCAGGGGCTCGACGATACCCAGTTGCGTATCGCCGCCGCACCGTCAGCACTGACCCTGCTCGGCCTGCTTCAGCACATGGCCGAGGTCGAACGGAACTGGTTCCGCAGAGTCCTCGCCGGGGAGCCGGCGCCGCCGATCTACGACCCGCACGCCGATACCTCGGGACACGATGGCGGGTTCGAGCTCTCCGACGACTCGTCCTACGACAACGCCCTGACGACCTGGCAGGACGAGATCGCCTACGCCCGCCGCCATTGCGCCGCACGCGAGTTGGACGACACCAGTCCGTTCATGGACAGCCGGGTGAGCCTGCGCTGGATCTACACGCACATGATCGCCGAGTACGCCCGCCACTGCGGCCACGCCGATCTCCTTCGCGAACGCATCGACGGAACCACGGGCGTATGACCCGCGGCGCGCGACGTCAGCTGGGCGACAACGGGATTCCGCCGCCCAGGCGACGGGCGACCGAACCGTAGCGGGCGTCGAGACGCAGCCAGGTACGAGTGGCGCGGACGCGGACCAGTTCCGTGGGCTGGATGCGGCGCGATTCGGTCTTCTCCCCCGCATGCGGGATGAAGTCCATGGCGGTGAGCGCGAAGACGACGCGCATCGGGACTTCGACCGAGATATCACCCGCGCCGGTGACCGTGAGTACCGACTGGTCGAGCAGCGAGGCGGGCGGGCCGTGGGCGCCGCCGTGTTCGCGGGCCACCTCGGCGCCACGCTCGGCCAGTTCGACCAGCGCGCGGGCCGGGACGTCGTCGATGTGGGTGAAGCCTTCGGTGGGCGGCAGTGCGCCGCGCCACGCCGAGTCCATCGAGTAGCCGAGGTCGACCGGGTGACCGGTGCGCAGTCCGGCCAGCACCATGTCGGCGCCGACAGTGACATCGTCGACGCCGAGCTCGGCGGTCACGGTCCGCACCGCGAGGGTTTCGAAACCTGTTGCGACCCAGGCGGAGACGAGGCTGGAGCCGCGCCGTCGCAGCCGCACGACGGCGGCGGGGTCGAGCCGGATCGCGCGGGTGAGGAAGGTGGCCAGGTTCTCGCGTTCGGCCGGGTCGGGTGCGTGCAGCACCCGCTGTTCGGAATTCACGGACGTCTCAGGCCCGCCACAGTGCGAGATAGTCGCGCTCGGTGTCGCTGAGCCTGCGCAAACGCTGGGTCTCGATGTCGAACGCGGCGAGCTGGGTGGTCGCGGTGACCGCGGGCGACGAGTCCGGCGCGGCGCCGCTGGCACGCACCTCGTAACCGATCGTGAAATCGACCGCCCGCAGCTGCTTGACCCACATGGCGATGTCGAGCGGGGTGTCCTCGTGGCGCAGCTGGCCCCGGTACTTCACGTGCAGGTCGACCAGCACGCAGCCCTGCCTGCCCATCGACGCCGTCGGCTTGTCGTCGTCGAACAGCCACGGAATCCTGGCCTCTTCCAGCAGCGTCACCATCCGCGCGTGGTTGACGTGCTGGAACACGTCCATATCCGACCAGCGGATCTCGACCTTGGCGTGAAAACGCTGCGGCAGAACCAGGTCCGCCGCGGGCGCGGCCGCGTTTCCGTTCGGCGAGCTCGTCACCGTGGTACCTCCGATTGGGCGCCCACCCCGCTCACCATGCTCCGCACCTGTCGCGCGGCGACCGACAGTGTGGCGAGGTCGTGGGTCCCGGACTCGAACAGTTCCGACAGCGCCGCGCGCGCACGGCCGAGCCGGGACTGGTTCTTCGACTCCCAGTATGCAATTTTCTCGTCGGCCGTCTCCTCCGGGTCACCCCCGGACAGCACATCCAAGGTGAGCGAGCGCAGCGAACCGTACATGTCGTCGCGCAGGGCGAGCCTGGCCAGCGCGTGCCAGCGGTCGCCGCGTTCGAGGTGGCTGACCGCCTCGAGCAGCCAGTCGATCTTGAGGTGCTCGTTGAGCGCGTAGTACAGCGCGCCCACCTCGGCGCCGTCGCGGTCGGCGATATCGGCGATGTCGACCACGTCCAGCAGCGGGTACAGGCTGAGCAGGCCGAAGACCTCGGTCGCCAGCTCGGTCGGCGCGCCACGGGCGATCAGCTCGGCCGCGCCCTGGGTGAGCGAGGTGACGTGGTGTCCGCGCAGCCAGCCCGGCACCTGCGGCGCCAGCTCCTGCACCCGGCGGTGGTACCGGTTGATCTCCGCGCCGACCGCGATCGGCTGCGGCCGGTTGCTCAGCAGCCAGCGCGAGGCGCGGTCCAGCGTCCGCTTGGATTCCAGTTCCAGCAGATCACAGACACCGGCGGGGGCATCGGCGCTGCGGATACGTGCCCACACGTCGCGCAGCTCGAAGATCTCCGAGGCAGCGGCGAACGCGCGGACGGTGTCGGAGGTGCTGGCCCCGACCTCCTCGTTGAGCCGGTGGGCGTAGGTGATGCCGCCGTAGTCGACGACCTCGTTGACGATCATCGTGGTGACGATCTCGCGGCGCAGCCGGTGCCTCTTGATCTCGGCACCGAACCGCTCGCGCAGCGGCGTCGGGAAATACATCGGCAGCCGTCGCGCGAAGTAGACGCTGTCGGGCAGATCGGTCTCGAGCAGATCGGCTTTGAGCCCGAGCTTCACATGCGCGAGCAGGTTCGCCAGTTCCGGCGAGGTGAGGCCGCGGCCCTCCTCCCCGCGCCGCTTCAGATCGACCTCCGAAGGCAGCGCCTCGAGTTCCCGGTCCAGGCCGCGGCGCTGTTCGAGATCGTCGATGACCCGGCCGTGCACGCTGACCATCTGCGGCGCGTCGGTGCGCGCGATGCCGATCAGCGCGTTCTGATCGACGTTGTCCTGCAACACCATCCGCGCGACCTCGTCGGTCATCGAGGCCAGCAGCGGATTGCGGTCGGTGGGTGCGAGCGCGCCCGCGCTCACCACGCCATCGAGCAGCACCTTGATGTTGACCTCGTGGTCGGAGCAGTCCACACCCGCAGAGTTGTCCAGGGCGTCGGTGTTCATCTTGCCGCCCGAGCGGCAGAACTCGATCCGGCCCAGCGCGGTGGCACCGAGGTTGCCGCCCTCGCCGATCACCTTGACCCGCAACTGATTACCGTCGACGCGCACCGCGTCGTTGGACTTGTCACCCACCTCGGCATTGGATTCGGTGCTGGCCTTGACGTAGGTGCCGATGCCACCGTTCCACAGCAACTGCACCGGGGCGAGCAGGATCGCGCGCACCAGTTCCGGCGGCGAGAGCGCCTGCACCGCGTCCGGCAGGCCGAGCGCGGCCCTGGCCTGCGGCGAGATCGGCACCGACTTCACGGTGCGCTCGAACACCCCACCACCCGCGCTGATCAGGCTGCGGTCGTAGTCGGCCCACGAGGAACGAGGCAGCTCGAACAGTCGCTCGCGCTCGGCGTAGGAGGTGGCGGCGTCGGGGTTCGGGTCAAGGAAGATGTGCCGGTGGTCGAACGCGGCGACCAGCCGGATGTGGCGCGAGAGCAGCATGCCGTTGCCGAAGACGTCACCGCTCATGTCGCCGACGCCGACGGCGGTGAAGTCCTGGCTCTGGGTGTCGATGCCCATCTCGCGGAAGTGGCGCTTGACCGCCTCCCACGCGCCCCTGGCGGTGATGCCCATCGCCTTGTGGTCGTAGCCTGCCGAACCGCCGGAGGCGAACGCGTCGCCGAGCCAGAAGCCGTAG
Organism: Nocardia sp. NPDC060259; assembly: GCF_042728775.1. Taxonomy (NCBI): domain Bacteria; kingdom Bacillati; phylum Actinomycetota; class Actinomycetes; order Mycobacteriales; family Nocardiaceae; genus Nocardia; species Nocardia sp. NPDC060259. Next base: position 12,003 of record NZ_JBHXAY010000109.1, on the reverse strand, counting down.
CTGGTGGCCACGTCGTTGGCGATGTCGGAAAAGCTGGCGGTGCCCTTGTCGGCGGCGACCACCAGGTAGGTGTCGTCGCCGTCACGGCGGACCACCCGGGCGGGCGGGAGCACCGCGCCCGTGGCCAGGTCGACATTGTCGGTGACGTCGAGCAGCCCGGAGATGAAGGTGCGATAGCAGGCGATGCCCTCGGCGACGCTCGCCTGCCGGTCGGCGGCCGGGTCGTCGGTGGCGGCGGGCGGGCGCTTCACCACGAAACCGCCCTTCGCGCCGACCGGAACGATCACCGCGTTCTTCACCGCCTGAGCCTTCACCAGGCCCAGGATCTCGGTGCGGAAATCCTCGAGCCGGTCCGACCAGCGCAGGCCGCCGCGAGCCACCGAACCGAAGCGCAGGTGCACGCCCTCGACCCGCGGCGAGTAGACGAAGATCTCGAATTGCGGTCGCGGCTTGGGCAATTCGGCGATCTCGCGCGGTTCCACCTTGAACGAGAGGTACTCGCGCGGCCTGTCCTCGGCGTCGACGACGTAGTAGTTGGTGCGCAGGGTCGCCTTGATCAGACCGAGGATGGCGCGCAGGATGCGGTCGGCGTCCATGCTGACCACTTGGTCGATCCCGGCCCGCACCTTCGTCTCGATCTCGGCGGCTGCCTCGGCCGAGACGGTGGCCGGATCGAAGCGTGCCACGAACAGGTCGACGAAGGCGCGCGAGACCTCGGGATGGGCCAGCAGCACCCGGGCGATGTTGACCTGGCTGTACGGGAAACCGGCCTGCTGCAGGTACTTCGCGTACGCGCGCAGGATCGCCACCGAACGCCACGGCAGACCGGCCCGCAGCACCAGTTCGTTGAGTCCGTCGGCCTCGGCCCGGTCGTACCAGACCGCCTCGAACGCATCGGTGAACCGGGAATGCAGCTCGTGGCTCGCCTGCTCGAGCAGTTCGGCGTCGAGATCACCGCCGAGCGCGTTGCGCAGCAGCTCGGGCCTGGCCTGCAGGCCGAAATCGTAGATCCAGCGCTCGGCGCCGCCGTCCATCTCCAGCTGATAGGGCCGCTCGTCGACCACCTCGACGCCCAGGCTCTGCAGCACCGGCAGCACCTGGCTCAGCGAGACGGCCGCGCCGGCGATGTAGAGGCTGAAGCGCCACGAGCCCGGCGCGGCCTCGGGCCTGCGATACAGGTGCTGGCCGATGCCGCCCTCGGTGAGCCGTTCCAGCCTGCCGATATCAGCCAGCGCTCGCGCGGGACCGAAGTCCTCCTTGTAGCTTTCCGGGAACGCGTCCGAATACCGTTTCACCACCGCGGGATCCAGCACGGTGGAGGTGGCGACCTCGTCGTCGATCCGGTCGTCCCAGGTGTGGCTGGCCGCGTTCAGCAGGCCCTGCAGGCGCAGCCGGTTGTCCTCGGAGGTGTCGGGCGCCGCGGTGGCATCGGCAGGCAGCGTCACCGTGAAATACACACTGGCGAGCTCGCTTTCGCTCACCCGCGCCGAGTAGTCGATGTCGGCGCCGCCGAGCTCGCGGACCAGGATCTCCTGCATCTGCAGGCGCACGGCCGTGGTGTAGCGATCCCGCGGCAGATACACCATGCAGGCGACGAAACGGCCGTATCTGTCGCTGCGCAGGAACAACCGCACCTGCCTGCGCAGACCGACGCCGAGCACCGCGACGGCGGTGCGGCGCATCGCCTCGGTGTCGGCGGAGAACAGTTCGGTGCGCGGGAACGACTCGATCACCTCGAGCATCGCCTGCCCGGAGAAGGAGTCCTTGTCGAATCCCGCCGCCTCGATCGCGGTCCGCACCCGGGTGTTGATGACCGGGATGTCGAGCACGTTCTCGTGCACGGCGCTGACGGTGAACACACCGATGAACAGGTGCACGCCCGCCACGGTGCCGTCGTCGTCCACATCGGCGACACCGATGAAGTACGGGTACACCGAGCGGTGCACGGTCGCGCGGACCAGGCCCTGGGTGAGCATCAGCAGCGGGCGGTCGCCGCCGTTGAGCGGCACCTGGAAGTCGGTGCCGGTGTCGGCGCGCAGCACCCCGAGACTCACGCCGGGCACCGGTGTCGACACGGTATGGCCGTGGTCGATCTGGCGGTGGTAGCGCGCGTAGCCGAGCAGCGTGAAGTTGCCGCGGGCCAGCCAGCGCAGCAGCTGCGCGCACTCGGCCAGGTCGTCGGCCGGGAACGGACCCGCGGCCGCGGCCGCGGTGCGGTCGAGCTGGTCGGCCAGCGAGCTCTGCACCTGGGTCATCGCCTCGGTGTCGTCGATGACCTGGCGGACGTCGGCGAGCACCGCGGGCACGGTCCGCTCGATGTGGTCGAGCTGGGCGCGGCTGGTCGACGGATGCAGCTGCAGGTGCATCCACGACTCCGGCTTCCCGGTCTCGCCGTTGGCGTCGACCTCGTGCGGTGCCGCGGTGACCAGCACGCCGTGCTCGTCGCGCGTGACCTCGAAGATCGGGTGGATGACCTCGGTGACGCTGACCTGCATCCGGGTCAGCGCCGCGGTGATCGACTCGACCAGCAGCGGCATGTCGTCGGTGACCACCTGCACCGCCGCACCCATGCTCGACCCGTCGTCGGGATGGTAGACCCGCACCAGCGCGGTGTCGGCGGGGCGTTCGGCGGCCAGCTCCATATGCCGGCGGAAGATCTGGTTGATGCCGGTGACCGGGAAGTCGGCGTCACCGGCGTCGACGTGTCGGAAGTACGCTCCCTCGAGTGTCGCGAGTTCACCGCGCAAGCTTTGCGGCATTCCCGCGGCCCACGCCGCGCTCGACATTTCCGACGAGACCGTCATCGTTTTCGCCCACTCCCATGGATTCGGTTCGCTTCGATTCCGCAATTCAGGTGACGCAAATTCGAGACTAGCCGCGGGTACTTGGACACGCGGAAGGTTTTTCGCCTTGCCGCGCCGGTAACTTGGCCAACGTTCGGTGAACGCGGGACATGACCCGGCTACCAGTACTTTTCGCGCACCGACGACGACGGCCCGGCAGGGATCGATCGTTCACCGATCGACCCCGCCGGGCCGTTGTGCGCGCCGCGAATCAGTCGCGGGTCAGCTTGCGGTGGGTCACCCGGTGCGGGCGGGCCGCTTCCGCGCCGAGGCGCTCGACCTTGTTCGCCTCGTAGGCCTCGAAGTTGCCCTCGAACCAGAACCACTTGGCGTCGTTGTCGTCGTCGCCCTCCCACGCGAGGATGTGGGTGCAGGTCCGGTCGAGGAACCAGCGGTCGTGGGAGATCACGACGGCGCAGCCGGGGAACTGATCGAGCGCGTTCTCCAGCGAGCTGAGGGTTTCCACGTCGAGGTCGTTGGTCGGCTCGTCGAGCAGGATCAGGTTGCCACCCTGCTTGAGGGTCAGCGCGAGGTTCAGGCGGTTGCGCTCACCACCGGAGAGCACCCCGGCCGGCTTCTGCTGATCCGGGCCCTTGAAGCCGAACGCGCTGACGTAGGCGCGCGACGGCATCTCCTGGTTGCCGACCTCGATGAAGTCGAGCCCCTCGGAGACGACCTGCCAGACGTTCTTCTTCGGGTCGATGCCCGCGCGGTTCTGGTCGACGTAGCTGAGCTTGACCGTCTCGCCGACCTTCACCTCGCCGCTGTCGGCCGATTCCAGGCCGACGATGGTCTTGAACAGCGTGGTCTTACCGACGCCGTTGGGGCCGATCACACCGACGATGCCGTTGCGCGGCAACGTGAACGACAGATCCTTGATCAGTTGACGATCGCCGAAGCCCTTGTCCAGGTTCGACACGTTGACCACGATGTCGCCCAGGCGCGGACCCGCCGGGATCTGGATCTCCTCGAAGTCCAGCTTCCTGTGCTTGTCGGCCTCGGCGGCCATCTCCTCGTAGCGACCCAGACGTGCCTTGTTCTTGGCCTGGCGGGCCTTGGCGCCGGAGCGCACCCACGCCAGCTCGTCCTTGAGGCGCTTCTGCAGCTTCTGGTCCTTCTTGCCCTGGACCTCGAGACGCTGGGCCTTCTTCTCCAGGTAGGTGGAGTAGTTGCCCTCGTACGGGTAGGCACGACCACGGTCGAGCTCGAGAATCCACTGCGCGACATTGTCGAGGAAGTACCGGTCGTGGGTGACGGCCAGCACGGCGCCCTGGTAGGAAGCCAGGTGCTGCTCGAGCCACAGCACACTCTCGGCGTCGAGGTGGTTGGTCGGCTCGTCGAGCAGCAGCAGATCGGGCTTGCTCAGCAGCAGCTTGCACAGCGCGACACGGCGACGCTCACCACCGGAGAGGTTGGTGACCGGCTCGTCCGGCGGCGGGCAGCGCAGCGCGTCCATGGCCTGCTCGAGCTGGGAGTCGACATCCCACGCGTCGGCGTGGTCGAGGAACTCCTGCAGCTTGCCCATCTCGTCCATGAGCTCGTCGGAGTAGTCGGTGGCCATCAGCTCGGCGATCTCGTTGAAGCGATCCAGCTTCACCTTGACCTCGCCGAGGCCCTCCTCCACGTTGCCGCGGACGGTCTTCTCCTCGTTCAGGTGCGGCTCCTGCATGAGGATGCCGACCGTCGCGCCCGGCGCGAGGAACGCCTCGCCGTTGTTCGGCCGGTCCAGTCCCGCCATGATCTTCAGCACGCTGGACTTACCGGCGCCGTTCGGGCCGACCACACCGATCTTGGCGCCGGGCAGGAAGTTCAGCGTCACGTCGTCGAGAATGACCTTGTCGCCGTGCGCCTTGCGAACCTTGATCATCTGATAAATGAACTCAGCCATATACGGAAGCCTATCGGTGCGGGTAACGGGGGTGAGATGCGGAGCGGGCCGGGGTGCCGCGGAGCGACCTCAGGCGTCGACCTGCTCGGGCATGCCTGAGATCGGCACCGCAACCGGCGATCGCGCCGGGAGGGAATCCGCCGCGGTCGTAGAGGCTACGGCAGTGGGTGCGGTCGACGCATACTCGGCCACGTCCTCGGACGGGACCGGGTGTACAGCGCCGCGGCGATCCGAAATATTCCGCACCGCGTGGGGCGCCGACCGGGCGACGTCGGAGCGGCGAACGATCGACGCGCTGCACCGCCCCAGATCAGGACCAACGGCCACCGCGCGCATCTCCAGATCGCGGCGTTCGGTGCCGTCCTTGCCACGGTACTCGTGCGAGCGCAGCTGACCGTAGGCGATCACCGGATCGCCCCGGTGCAGCGACCGGTCCACCCCGGTCACCAGCCTGCGCCAGCACGACACCGTCAGGTAGAGGGTCCCGTTGTCCACCCATTCCCCCGCCGCAGCGTCGAAGCGGCGGGAATTGCTCGCCATCCGGAATGTCACCACCTGCTCGCCGTTGGTGAGATCACGCCGTACCGGATGGGTGACCACCGTGCCGATCACCGTCGCATGTGCCTCGTACATCGAACCAGCCCCCGATCGGTCGTTGCTGCTCTGACCATCCAAGGATGGCTCGTCGCCGCGCGGATCGGGAGGCCGTGCCGGTAGCTGGGGACAACTTCGACAGTTGTGGATATCGCCCGTGTCAGAGCACGGGAAGCTCGGTGTTCGCCCCGCACAGGACGACGATCGGCCGCACGCCCTGCTCCGGGCGGTACACGCCGCTCTGCACCGCGGCCAGAGCAGCGGCACCTTCGAGTTCGACGACGACGCGAAACTCACGCCACAGGTATTCGCGGGCCGCGGCGATCGCGTCGTCGGCGACCGACAGCACGGGCATCCGGTTCCTGCGGGCGATCCCGAAGGCGATGTCACCGACCCGTGTCGCGCACAGCAGTTCGGAGCCCGCCTGCGCGTCGATATCGACCGGCCCGCCTGCCGCCAGCGCGGCCGACAACGCCGGGGTGTGCTCGGCTTCCACGCCGACGATGTGCCTGCGTCTGCCCAGTGCGGCGCCGAGGCCGGCGATCAGGCTGCCCCCGCCGATCGCGGCCAGCACCGGCGGCCTGCCCCGCACCTGTTCTTCCAGCTCGAGGCCGATGACGCCAGCGCCGGCGACCACCGCGGGCATGTCGTAGGCGTGCAGATGCGCGGCGCCGCGTTCGGCCGCCAGGGCGACGGCCTTGCGCTGGGCCTCGGCATAGCTCGTGCCGTGCCAGAGCACCTCGGCACCGTGCGCCCACATCGCCGCGACCTTGGTGTGCGGTGCCGATTCCGGGACCACCACCGTGCACGCCTTGCCCAGCTGCGACGCGGCCAGCGCGACCGCGATCCCGGCATTGCCGCCGGAGGCGACGACGACATGGTCGGCGCTCGCGTCGGCGGCGAGCAGCGCGTTGAGCGCGCCGCGCACCTTGAACGTGCCGCCGTGCTGCAGGAACTCCAGCTTCAGCGAAACCGGCACCGGCCCGTCCGGCCCGTCCACGCTGGTGTGGAACACCGGTGTCTTGCGCACCCGGCCGGCCAGCCTGCGCCGCGCCGCCCGCACATCCGTGCGGAGCACCCGCGGCGGTTCGGCGCGGTCGGTCGATTCGCTGATCGGCACACCGCATCGACTCACCGGCGCACCTCGCGGTCGCGTCGCGCCAGCTCGGCGTACATGGCGTTGTAGGCGGTCAGCTCGGCGTCGTTGTCGCGGTCGGCGGCCCGGTCGGTGCGCTTGGCCAGCCGCTGGTCGCTGCGTGACCACTGGATCAGCAGCGCCAGCATCACCACGACCAGCGGCACCTCGCCACTGGCCCAGGCGAAGCTGCCGCCGTTGCGCTGATCGGCAAGCAGGTCGATGTTCCAGCCGAGGCCGAGGGTGCGGTAGAACCAGCCGCCGAGCACCGTGGTCATGCTCATCAGCGCGATGCCGAAGAAGGCGTGGAACGGCAAAGTGCCGAACACCATCCCCAGCTTGGTCAGCGGCGCCACCTCGCGCGGCTTGGGATCGATGCCGATCACCACCCAGTAGAACAGGTAGCCGCTGAGCAGGAAGTGCGCGTTCATCATCAGGTGCGCGGCGTGCGAGTCGACCGAGGCGTCGAAGATCCCGCCCAGGTACAGCGCGTAGAACCCGGCGACGAAGATGATCGAGGCGACGACCGGCTGGGTCAGGAACCGCGAGACCGGGTTGTGCACCGCGGCCAGAATCCACTCGCGCGGACCGGGCACGCCCTCGCGTCCGGCGGGCGGCAGCGCCCGGAGCGCGAGCGTCACCGCGCCGCCGAGTGCCAGCAGAATCGGTGCCAGCATCGACAGCGCCATGTGCGCACCCATATGCACGCTGAACATCGCAGGCGCGTAGCGGCCGACACCCGAGGACGTGGCCAGCAGCAGCACCAGGCAGCCGCTGCACCAGGCGATGGTCCGCCCGACCGGCCAGGCATCTCCGCGCTTGCGCAGGCGGTAGACCCCGAGCAGGTACAGCGCGGCCAGCACGATGGCCAGGGTTCCGAAGATCAGGTCGAACCGCCAGTCGAACAGCAGCCTGCTCACAGTCGGCGGCCCGGCGAGGGTGTAGCCGAGTTCCACTTCGACCGGCGTCGGAATCGACGTGGGCGGCGGTGGCGGGGTGCGGCCGAGGCCGACAGCCAGACCGATGGTGGCAGCGAAGATCAGCATCTCCACCCCGGCGAACCGGATCAGCGCCCTGCGATCACCCGGGTCGGCGGTCAGGGCGGGCAGCGCGGCCCTGCGCTGCAGATAGCCGATCACGCCGAGGACCAGCAGCGCCGCCGCCTTGGCGAGCACCAGCTTGCCGTAGGTGGTGCTGAACAGGTCCGACGCAGGCAGCCGCACCCAGGCGTTGATCACGCCGCTGAGGCCGATGACGACGAAGGAGATGGTCGCGGTGAGCGAGAACCGCCGCGCCGCCACATCGACGCCGGGACCGCCACGCAGGGCGTAGGCCAGCACCGCGACCAGGCCGCCGACCCACACCGACGCCGACACCATGTGCAGGATCAGCGAATTGGTCGCCACATCGTGGGCGCCACCCGAGGACGAATGCCCGGTCAGCGCCAGCGGCATCATGGTGATCAGCGAGCCTGCCAGCAGCAGGGGCGTCCAGCCCCAGCGCAGCGCCAACCGGCAGCCGATGGCGACGATCAACGCGAACAGTGTCGTCGTCCGCCAGGCGCCCGCCACCTCGACCTGCGCGATCACCGGCCACAGCACCTCCGGCCGCCAGATGTCACCGACCGGCTGACCGGTCGTGTCCGACACCGTCAGCGGCACGAGCAGCGCCGCACACGCGGCCCAGACCAGCGCGGCGTCCGAGGCCCGGCGCACCGCGCGGTAGCCGCCAGCCTCGAGCAGTCCGCTGTCGCGCGGGGGCAGCAGGAACGCGGCGAACAGCAGCGAGCCGACGGTCACCGCGGCGGCCAGATCGGCCACCGAACGCAGCGCGGGCAAGCCATATGTTGTCAACGGCCCCGGATCGGGTATACCCAGCAGGCTCAAGGCTTGCGCCGCGGACAATCCGACCACGACGGCCGCGACGAAGGCGGCCATCGCACCCGCGACGACACTGAGCACCCGGAAGGACATGGCGTTCCCTGTCGGCGCCGCCCGACCCGCTTCCACCGGTGGCGCGCCGTCCTCGGCGAGTCCGGCGGCGGGGTCCTGCGATAACGACATGACAACGAGGGTAGTTCGGCATGCCCGGAGCCGCCCCGATGGGGCGTCGCTCCCGACCACGGATCTCGATCTGGTCGGTCGCTATACTTTTCGCGCTGGACACCGGGGCCGAGTTCGGCCAAGGTGGATGCCACTGCCTCCGTAGCTCAGTTGGATAGAGCAAGGGCCTTCTAATCCCTAGGTCGCAGGTTCGATTCCTGCCGGGGGCGCAAAGCGGCCCTGACCTGTGAGAACATCAGGTCAGGGCCGCACAAAGCTCGCAGCACAATGCTCCACCAGATAGGAACTTTCGTAGTTGGACTGGGCGAATGGCCCAGGATTTCGACGATCTCGAAGAGCTGTTGGAGGACTTTGTCGGCGAGCTCCGGCAGACAAACAGGTCCAAGGGCACCATCGACACCTACAGCCGCGACATCCAGTACTTCCGCAAGTACCTCATGGCACAGGGCCTGCCGACAAACACCGCGTCGCTGACCAAAGAAGCGATCGGTGGCTACACAGAGCACACCCTCAACCGGCCTAACCAGCGGACCGGCAAGCCAGTTACACTCGAGTTCGCGCATCGGAAGTATCGCAGCCTGCAGCAGCTCTGCAAGTATCTCCTCCGCGAGGAGCTGCTCGACGCCAAACCCGTTCACACGGATGAGCCCACCTACCGTCCCAGACAAGCCGGTGCCAGTACCCGCCATCGATGCTCTGAAGAAGCTGCTGACCGCCTGCGATGGAACCGAGTTCGAGGATCGTCGCGACGCCGCCATAATCCGGCTCCTCGCTGACACCGGTCCACGCATCGGCGAAATCGCTCCGCTCAAGGTCGACGCCATCGACTTCTCAGAGAACACCATTCTGGTCCTCGTCCTGTGGCTGTCCGCGCTGGTCGGCGTCGGCCTAGCGGGGGTCTATATGGGCGTGTACCTCCAGGAACTGATCGCCGCACGCCTGCCCGATGCCGCCGCTTCGCAGATGCGCAAGAGCACCGTCATTTACGACCTCTGCGCCTTGCCGCTGGCCGTCCTCGTCTACGTCTACATATCGCGTGATCAGCTTGCGGTTCTTCGCGGCTTGCGCAAGGGCAGACGCTACGGCGAGGCAAGGCTCGCGCGGGTGCGGTCGCGAACACTGTTCTGGGGCGAGCTGTGTGCGATGAACACCCTTCTGTTCGCGGTCTTCGGAACCGTGATAGGGATGATGCTGCTTATTTGGCCAACCGACCTCCCGGCGCGGCTGATGGTCCATGCGGCAACGACTGGTCTGATGACGGGCGCCAGCTCGGTCGCCTACACCTTCTTCCTTTCCACGTTCTACCTCGTCCGTTGCGTCTATCCCAGCTACCTGCGCCACGGACGCACGACCGAGCGCGACTCCGCCGACCTGCGCTGGCTGCGCCGGAGAACCACGGTCTATCTCGCGGTGACGGCGTCGGTGCCGCTGATCGGGGTGCTGACCGGATTCAGCTTTCTCGAACCCGAGGAGCTTGCGGACGTGCGCGATTCGGTCCTGGGGTTCTGTGCGGCCTCCGGGCTCGCGTTCATCGCCGTTTATTGGCTGTACAGGAAGCTCGATGCAGACCTGCGCGCGCTCGAGCGGGTGGTCTAGCAAATCAGCCGCGACCTGCCCGCTGATACCTGCGCCGGCTCCTCCGCACTCCCTCGGCAGGAACGTTGCGCTATCCAGTACTCACCTCACACGTCATGCTCGTCGAGCCAATGCGAATCTCGGTCCCTACCCGCAGCACCTCATCACGGTTCACCCGCAGTCCGTTGAGAAAAACGCCGTTGGTCGATTCCAGATCCCGCAGCACCAGTCCGTTGGGACTGGGTGCAATCTCGGCGTGGTAGCGGCTCACCTTCGGGTCGTTGAGCAACAGGTCGTTGTCCGACATGCGGCCGATCCGGATGCCGGCAAGTGGCACATCCAGAACCCGACCGTCGTATAGGCGCAGCCGGCAGCGCTTCATCTTTGCGGGAAACTCGGCCTTCGTCGTAGCCATCTCGAGAGCGTCCTTTTCGCGTTCCCTACCCTGTCCGATCGTCTCCTGGCGCAGCACCTGTTGTTCGAGCTGAGTCAGCTCCGGGCTCGGATCGATGCCGAGTTGCTCGGAGAGAATGGCCCGTACCTTGCGACACTCCTCAAGCGCGTCGGTCTGCCGCCCTGACAGGTACAACGCGGTGATCAGCTGACCCCACAGCGGCTCGCGTAGCGGCTGCTCGTTGATGAGCGACCGCAGCTCGCCGATAACAGCCGATGCTTTACCGCAGCCGATGTCGGCCTCGATCCGCGCCGACGCAGCCTGCCACCGGTCCTCGTCGAGGGCGGTCGCGAACTCGTCGGCGAAGGACAAGCCGCGCAGATCCGCCAGGGCTTCGCCCTTCCACTCGCTGAGCGCCGACCGGTAGAGGCCCGCCGCGGCGGCCGGACTGGTCGCGCGGGCGGCCGCAGCCCGCGCCATCTCGAACCGCCCGACATCGCACTGCTCCTCGGTGATGTCGAGCAGATACCCCGGAGCAACGGTCCGCAGAATCCGCTCGGCCTCGATCTTTTCCGCCCGCAGCGCCTTGCGAAGATTCGATACCGAAACCTGCAGGCTCGCCCCGTACGTCGTCGGTGGGTTCCCGTCCCACACGGCATCGGCCAAAGCAGTCGACGAGAACACCCGGCGTCGGTGCACGACCAGTGCCGCAAGGACCGCGCGCGACTTACGCCCCCCGATCGGTAACGATCGGTTGTTGACTAGCAGCTGCACCGGGCCGAGCACGCGCACGTCCACGATCGAGACACTACTCCACACGAACGGGCCGATCGACCAAGCACTCGAAGCGGCCTTCACCCCTACTACGCGGGGGCGAAGGCCTCTATCGACTGGTCTCGCTCCAGTATTTCGAATTGAGCGCGGCCATACGCTGTTGCTCGAATTATCTAGAACAACGCTCCGCGATCACCCGAATTGAGTGCGTTGCCGCCTCAGCCGCCCGGGGCCAATTGTGTTGGCCCTACCGTTTCCGCCGGGCGCCGGTGCGGGCCCAGGGTTTGGCGCACGAGCCGGACCGGGCTTCCGGTCCGGCTTTGGATCGCCCCGGTGCGGCGTTCCCCTTATTTGCCGTTGCCGTTGCCCGGTGTTCCCTTGTCCGGCGTATCCGTGCCCGGCTTATCCGGCGTACCCGGTGCCGGCTGCGGCGCGGGCTGCGGTGCCGGCTGCGGTGCGGGCTGCGGCGCGGGCTGCGGCGCGGGCTGCGGCGCGGGCTGCGGTGCCGGCTGCGGTGCCGGCTGCGGTGCCGGCTGCGGCGCGGGCTGCGGCGCGGGCTGCGGCGCCGGCTGCGGCGCCGGCTGCGGCCGCGGTGCGGGCTGCGGTGCGGGCTGCGGTGCGGGCTGCGGTGCCGGCTGCGGCGCGGGCTGCGGCGCCGGCTGCGGCCGCGGTGCGGGCTGCGGTGCGGGCTGCGGCGCGGGCTGCGGCGCCGGCTGCGGCCGCGGTGCGGGCTGCGG
>NZ_JBHXAY010000108.1:0-21537 GCF_042728775.1 Nocardia sp. NPDC060259 | reverse complement strand
GCGTTCTTCGTGATGTGCTATACTAATTTTGTCGGGTGTATTGAAGTAAGGTCTTAGTATGCCGTCGGGGTCTAATTACCGCGTTTGCGGAAACGGCCGGGAGTCATGGACTCCCGGCCGTTCGCCTTCGCCGGTCCGTTCACGGCGAGGCGACCGTCGATGGATCGGATTTCGGGTGCTGCCACGGCCACTGCCCGGTCAGTTCGAGCTGCAGCGAATAGCTGAGGAAGGTTCGCACCAGCACGATCATCGCCAGCACGCCGACGCTGGTGAAGCTCGGCGAGATGGCGACCGAGCGGATGATGTCGGCGGCGACCAGGAATTCCAGCCCGAGCAGGATGGCCCGGCCGAGCCCGCGCCGGTAGGTGCTGTACGCGCGGTCGAAGTCCCCGCGACCGGCCAGCTCCCGCACGAATTTGATCGTCCCGACCAGTCCGCCGATGACGATGGCGGCGACACCGGCCACGTCGAGTAGCTTGCCCGCCGATTCGATGACCTCGGTGAACTCCACGAACCGCCCTCCGTCCGCACCACAACACCTCTTAGGAGGCTACGCCGCGCCCACATCGGCAGCGGGCGGACACTCGGTGCGACCGGCGGATCAGCGCGCGCCGCGCAGGCCGGGCGTGACGGCGTCGATCAGCGCGACGGCCTGGTCGATGGGAATGTCGACGACCTGGTAGGCCTTCTTGCCCGCCGCTGTCGCGGCGACCACCGTGGCCAGGCCTGCCCTGCGCTGCCAGTAGGTCCGGCGGATGGTCCAGCCGATGATGCCGGGCGCCTCCAGGCAGTCGCGGTTGCGGTCGAGGCTGCCGCGGCGGGTGATCAGCCAGGTGGGGCCGGTGCTGCCGGGCAGGACACGGTGGCCGAGGTTGCGGTAGCGGTCCTCGGCGAGCACGGCGTTGGTGACGGCGAACACGGCGGGCACCGACCAGATCCAGGCGGGCAGCGGACCGGTGGTGACGGCGAGGACGATCAGCACGGCGACCAGCACGCCGATCGGCCACGCGGCCTTCGTATAGCGGCGGCGACGCGCGGCCGGACCGTGCTTGACCAGGTCGATCGTGCCCAGGGTGGTGCCGGTGATCGGTGGTGGCGCAGCGTGATTCGCATGCTTTGTCAGTGACGTCGGTGTGGCGGGGTGCGCCGATTCGGGCTGTTCCGGCTGCTCACCGCCGTTGTGCCCGCCCGGCTTGCGGCGGGTGCGGAGCAGTTCGTCGAGGGTGCGTTCGACGGCGGCGCGTGGCGCCTGGGGCAGGATCTTCTGGCGCGGATTCTCGCCGGTCATGATCATTTCCAGCTGCGCGGCCTTGGCGGCGCGCAGCAGCAGGGGATCGTTGAGTGTCGCGCCGCGGAAACGTGCCAGGTCGAGGGTGATCTGGCGGGTGGTGAACAGTCCGTGGCGCAGGTGCAGGGTGACGCCGTTGTCGATGACGCGCAGCCCGAACCAGGTGGCGAGGTACTGCGCGCACGCGGCGGCGCTCACCAGGATCACCGAGAGCAAGATCAGTCCGGAGATGACGATCGCCGCGATCGGTGCGCTCTCGTCGTCGATGTGTTGCACGGCGGACGATCTCGACACCACGTCGATGAGCCCGTACTGGGCGCCGATGCCCGCGATCGGCGCGACCACCGCGAGACCGGTCAGCGACAGCGGCGCGTAGCGCACCCACGCTGCCTTCCAGTGCCCGATCTCGATGCCCGCCTCGGCGGCGGTATCCGCAGGTGAGACATGATGCGCCATAGCGGAATCGGTCTGATCCGGCACGTATTGCCCGGTGTGCGCGAGCAGTTCGGCGCGCAGGGCGGGGATGCGGCTGATGTCGAGCGCGTCGAGCTTGAACTCCTCGCCCTTGTCGGTCTGCTTCCCGGTGCCGATGGCCAGCACCGCCAGACCCAGAATCCGGTGCAGCAGATCGGCTTCCACATCCACCGACCGGATCCGCGGCCGCGGCACCGACAGGGTGCGCCGCTGCACGATCCCGCTGCGCAACTGCACGTGATCGGCGTCGATGCGATAGGAGGTGGTGAACCAGCGGGCGACGCCGTATGCGGCGACCAGCGTCACCGGGATCAGCGTCCACAGCGGGTTGCCGCTGGTGGTGCCGACGATGACCGAGCCGAGCAGCACCGGAATGTATTTCATGATCTCGGTGACCGGATACACCAGCAGCATGCGCGGATCGAGCCGCTGCCAGTCGGTGAGCTGCGTCGCGGACTCGGTCACGTCGCGTCCCCGCGATGCTGGGCGGCGATGGCGGCCAGCCGGGCCACGGTCTGCTCGGCCGCGGGCAGATCGAGCGCGCTGATCTTCACCGCGCCCGCCGAGGACGCGGTGGTGACGGTGACGGTGGCCAGCCCCAGCATCCGTTCCAGCGGCCCGCGCTCGGTGTCGACGGTCTGCACCCGCGAGATCGGCGCGACCCGCGACTCCTGATCCAGCCACCCGACCCGCGTGTACACGGCCTCGTCGGTGACCTCCCACCGATGCACCGCGTACCGCCACAGCGGCACGACGACCACCCCGAGCACCGCGAGCGCGATGATCACCAACCCCGCCGCCACCTGCCATCCGCGCCGGTCCGCGTCGAGCAGCACCCACACCGCGAGCGCCACGCACAGGAACCCGATCCCGATCGCGTTCTCCAGCGCCCACAGCAGCTTGGCCTTGGAACTCGGACGCCAGGCCGGTTCGGCCAGAATGGTGGAGCGCGGCAGCGACATGGTGCCATGGTTTCATGCGGGGGCGGTGAGATCACCCCCTCGGGAATATGTGCGGTCGTGCGGAGGGTTGTCGTCCGACGAGGACGACCACCGCGTGCCCGCAGCGGGCCCGTGACCAGCCGACCGCACGTTCGGGAAAGAAGTAGCGCATGATCGACGGGGTGACCGAGCTTCCGAACCCGAGCGTTCCCCTACCGCCGCCTAGTCCCGCCGCGATGCGCCGGGCGCTGCGCCGGGCCCGCGACGGTGTCACCCTGAATGTCGACGAGGCCACCGTCCTGCTGCACGCCACCGGCGACGACCTCGCCGACCTGTGCGCGAGCGCGGTCAGGGTCCGTGATGCCGGCCTGGAATCGGCGGGCCGCCCCCGCACGATCAGCTACTCGCGCAATGTGTTCATCCCGCTCACCAAGCTGTGCCGGGACAAATGTCACTACTGCACGTTCGTCACCGTGCCGGGCAAGCTGCGCGCCGAGGGCCACGGCATGTTCCTCGAGCCCGACGAGGTGCTCGAGATCGCCAGGCAGGGCGCGGCGCTTGGCTGCAAGGAAGCCCTGTTCACCCTGGGTGACCGGCCGGAGGACCGCTGGCCGGAGGCCGCGCAGTGGCTCGACGAACGCGGCTACGACTCCACCCTGGACTACCTGCGCGCCGTCTCCATCCTGGTGCTCGAGGAAACCGGCCTGCTGCCGCATCTGAATCCCGGCGTGATGAGCTGGGCCGAGATCGCCCGGCTCAAGCCGGTCGCGCAGTCGATGGGCATGATGCTCGAGACCACCTCGACGCGGCTGTTCACCGAGAAGGGCCAGTGCCACTACGGCAGTCCCGACAAGGACCCGGCGGTGCGGCTGCGCTCGATCACCGACGCGGGCAGGCTCTCGGTGCCCTACACCACCGGCATCCTGGTCGGCATCGGCGAGACGCTCACCGAGCGCGCCGAGTCGATCATGGCGATCCGCAAGCAGCACCGCGAGTTCGGGCACATCCAGGAAGTGATCGTGCAGAACTTCCGTGCCAAGGACGACACCGCCATGCGCGATGCCCCCGACGCCGATGTGGCCGAGTTCCTGGCGACCGTCGCGGTGACGAGACTGCTTCTCGGGCCGGATGTTCCGGTGCAGGCACCGCCGAACCTGGTCTCGCACAGCGATTGCCGCGCCCTGATCGACGCGGGCATCGACGACTGGGGCGGGGTGTCGCCGGTGACGGTCGACCACGTGAACCCCGAGCGCCCGTGGCCGAACCTGGACACCCTGCGCGAGATCACCGAATCCGCCGGATTCACCCTGGTCGAGCGCACCTCCGCGCATCCGAAGTACGTGCGCGCCGGGCACCCGTGGATCGATCCGCGCATCGGCGCGCACGTCGCCGCGCTCACCGATCCGGCGACCGGCCTGGCCAGGCCCGACGCGCTGCCGGTCGGCCTGCCCTGGCAGGAACCCGACGAATCGTGGGACTCGGCGGGCCGCGTCGACCTCAACACCGCCATCGACACCGAGGGCCGTAATACCGACAGCCGCAGCGATTCCGGGCTCGGCCAGGAGGTCGTCGGCGCGTTCGGCGACTGGGAGACCATCCGCGAACACGCCCGCGACCTGGCCGTCACCGCGCCGGAGCGGCTCGATTCGGATGTGCTCGACGCCCTGCGCGCCGCCGAGAAGGACCCGGCCGGACTCACCGACGACCAGTATCTCGCGCTGGCCACCGCCGACGGTGTGAACATGGATGCCATTGCGGCACTGGCCGATTCACTGCGCCGCACCGTCAACGGCGACGACGTCACCTACGTGGTGAACCGGAACATCAACTTCACCAACATCTGCTACACCGGCTGCCGGTTCTGCGCGTTCGCCCAGCGCAAGGGCGACGCCGACGCCTTCACCCTCAGCACCGACGAGGTCGCCGACCGCGCCTGGGAGGCGCACGTCGACGGCGCCACCGAGATCTGCATGCAGGGCGGCATCGACCCCGAGCTGCCCGTCACCGGCTACGCCGATCTGGTCCGCGCGATCAAGGCCCGCGTCCCCTCGATGCACGTGCACGCGTTCAGCCCGATGGAGATCGTCAACGGCGCCTCCCGCGGCGGCCAGAGCATCCACGACTGGCTCTCGGCGCTGAAAGAGGCAGGGCTGGACTCCATCCCGGGCACCGCGGCCGAGATCCTCGACGACGAGGTCCGCTGGGTCCTCACCAAGGGCAAGCTGCCCACCTCGGCCTGGATCGAGGTGATCACCACCGCGCATCGGCTGGGCATCCCGTCCAGCTCGACGATGATGTACGGCCACGTCGACAACCCCAAGCACTGGGTGGGCCACCTGCGCGTCCTGCGTGGCATCCAGGACGAGACCGGCGGCTTCACCGAATTCGTCCCGCTGCCGTTCGTCCACCAGAGCGCCCCGCTCTACCTGGCGGGCGCGGCCCGCCCCGGCCCGACCAACCGCGACAACCGCGCGGTCCACGCCCTGGCCCGCATCATGCTGCACGGCCGCATCGACAACATCCAGACCAGCTGGGTCAAACTCGGCACCGTCGGCACCCAGATGATGCTCACCGGCGGCGCCAACGACCTCGGCGGCACCCTCATGGAGGAAACCATCTCCCGCATGGCCGGCTCCCAGCACGGCTCGGCCAAAACGGTCGCCGAACTCACCGAGATCGCCGCGGGCATCCACCGGCCCGTGCGCGAACGCACCACCGTCTACGGAACAGTGGAGGCGAAATCTGTGGCTCTGCCGCTGACCGTCAGTTAGCGGCGAAAGATCCGCGCCCGAGGTCAGGATTCGAGGCGGGCTCGGATGGTGTCGAGGCGTTCCTGGAGTTCGTGCTCGTCGATGATGCCGCGTGCCACCAAGGAATGCGCCAGGGCGACGAGCTGGTTCTCGGGGTAGGGCAGGCTGGCATAGAGGGTCGCCGAGAGCGCGTCCTCTTCGTCGCGCCTGCGCTGGAAATCCGGGATGTCGGCGTCGCATCGGGCGTGGTCCATGGCGTCGCAGATTCCGTCGAGGCTGGTCTTCCATGGCGGTACGGGGTTGCCCACACCGTATGCGGCGGCCATTCGCGGCCATATTTGGTTGCGTTCGACGATGGCTTTCAGCGGCTCGATGTCGTGGGGCGTACTCATCGCCCGCTCCCTTGCTCGGTGACCGGGTGGACGGCCGGGCGGGTAGCGGTGATCACGTTCGTGGTGACGCCAGGCTTGGGCAGGGCGACGCCGATCAGACAGTCGCGGGTGAGGATTTCGGTGAGCTGATCTTCGTCCCAGCCGTCGGTGCCGGCGGGGCGCAGGGGCATCACCATGAAGCGGTGCTTCTGGTTCGAGTCCTGCACGCGCACCGCCACGTCCTCGGGCAGGGTGAGCCCGAACTCGGACAGCACCTGGCGTGGCCAGCGGACCATGCGCCGCCGGTAGTTGGGCGTGCGATACCACTCGGGTGAGTTGCCGAGGATCGGTCGCGGATAGCACGAACACAGGGCGCACACGATCACGTTGTGCAAGGTCGGGGTGTCTTCGAGGATCGAGAACGCCGTGAAGTCGCTCGGTGTGCCGAAACCGGTCGGCTCCAGCCAGTCCACGCCGACTTCCTTGCTCGCGGTCATCGGTTCGGCGAGCGCGAGCGCCTTGAAGCCCGGATCGAGCCAGGACTTGGCCACCAGGCGCGCGGCGGGCGTCGGGCCGATCTGTTCGGCGAATTCGGTGAACCGCCGGTGTTCCTCGGCGGTGAAGATTCCCTTTTCGATGCACAGCTCGCGCAGTGCGATCTCCAGCACTTCGAAATCGGTGATCTCGTCGACCATCGGTGCGACGGTACGTTCGTGATCGTGCTCGTGGCCGGTCATGGAGTCCTTTCCGATCAGGTGTCAGTTCGCCGGGGTGAGCCACCGTTCGGGGATCTCGGTGCGCAGTACGTCGGTGCCGATCCCGGTGTAGGCGTCCCACAGTCGCGACAGGGTGAATTCGACGACATAGAACCACTCGGGTTTCGCACCGTGCCGGTCCCACGTCTCGTCCTCGGGGGCCGGGCTTTCGTAGGCGAGCGCGGCGATCTCCCCGACCGCGCCGCGCACGTATTCCGGCGTGCGGGTGTAGAACAGCGCGGGCAGTTCCCGCACGAGCACCTGATCGCCGACCCGGAACCTCGCCTCGCCCGCACGACCCGCGAACACCTGCGGGTCGCCCTTGCCGACCGCGTCGATGTGATGGCTGTTGCGCCTGACCTGCGAGCCGTCACCCGCGAACTTCGGCTCGGCCGTCGGCGTTCTCCCGGCCAGGCCGCCCTCGTAGCGCGCCTTGACCTCGAGCATCCGCTCACTCAGCTCGGTCAGCCCGATGTGCTGCTTCTCGGCCAGCACCCGGGCGACGGCGAGCAACCACCTGCCGTAGTACGGAAGGCCGAGGTACATGGTGCGTCCGAGGTCGACATTGCCGATCCGGCGCCGCTCCTCGGACAGCCAGATCCCCCGCCAGGCCAGCACCTCGCAGATCACATAGGTGTTGTGCTCCCACGTCTCGTACTGCTTGTTCTCGTAGGTGATGGGAGAATCGGGTTCACCGCCCACATCGTGATCGGTCTTGAGGTACGCCCACAGACGTGCGTGGTCGAGAAGGTCCGGAGCAGGCGCATCGGGAAGCTCGGGATAGGAGGATTTGAGCCGGGCAACCAGATCCAGCGCGGCCGCACGATCTTCCGCCGTACTCATGGCGAGTCCCTTCGTCGCACGGAGACAACGAGTTCCTTGCACCAAATCTAGGGCCCCATACGGCGAAGGTAAAGAGTGATCGGCTGATCGGGAGCGCGAGTTAGGGCAGGCTGACCTGGGACTGAGGCATGGTCTCGGGATAGGGTTTCGGGTGGCGGAGTACCACCGCAGGTGAGGACAGACTAGGAGAACGGCAGTGCCGTACATCATCGCTGAACCGTGCGTTGACGTGAAGGACAAGGCGTGCATCGAGGAATGCCCCGTGGATTGCATCTACGAGGGTGGTCGCATGCTGTACATCCAACCCGACGAGTGCGTTGACTGTGGTGCGTGTGAGCCGGTCTGCCCGGTGGAGGCGATCTTCTACGAGGACGACACCCCGGACCAGTGGAGCGGTTACATCAACGCCAACGTCGACTTCTTCGACGAGCTGGGTTCGCCCGGCGGCGCGACCAAGGTGGGGGTAGTCGATTTCGACCCGCCCTTCATCAAGGCGCTGCCCCCCATGGCAGAAGAATGAGGGTCAGCAGTCTGCTGCCCGATTTCCCCTGGGACACGATCGCCGCGGTCAAGGAGAAAGCGGCGGCGCATCCCGGTGGGCTTGTCGACCTTTCTGTCGGCACCCCGGTCGACCCGGTCGATCCGCTGATCCAGGCGGCATTGGACTCGGTCGCCGCGGTGCCCGGCTACCCGACCACGCACGGCACCCCTGAGCTGCGCGCCGCCGCCGTCGCGGCGCTGGCCCGCCGGTTCGGTGTCACCGGCGTCGACGAGGCGGCCGTGCTGCCCGTGATCGGCACCAAGGAACTCATCGCCGGGCTGCCGCGGTTGCTCGGCCTCGGCGCGAACGATCTGGTGGTGATCCCCGAGATCGCCTACCCGACCTACGAGGTCGGCGCGCTGCTGGCGGGCGCGAAGCCGTGGCGCGCGGACGGTCTCACCCAGATCGGCCCGCAGAACCCGGCGCTGATCTTCGTGAACTCGCCGTCGAACCCGACCGGCAAGGTGCTCGGCGTCGAGCACCTGCGCAAGGTGGTCGCGTTCGCTCGCGAGCGCGGCGCGATCGTCGCCTCCGACGAGTGCTACCTGGGTCTGACCTGGGAGGGCGAGGCCCTCTCGATCCTCGACCCGCGCGTCTGCGACGGCGACCACACCGGTCTGCTGGCGATCCACTCGCTGTCGAAGACCTCGAATCTGGCCAGCTACCGCGCCGGATTCGTCGCGGGCGACCCGGAACTGGTCGCCGAACTGCTCGAGGTGCGCAAGCACTCCGGCATGATGCTGCCGTTCCCGATCCAGGCCGCCATGGCCGCCGCGCTGAGCGACGACGAACACGAGGCGAAGCAGCGCGAACGGTACCGCGCGCGCCGCGAAATCCTGCGAAAGGCGTTGCAGGAAGCTGGTTTCCGGATCGATCACTCCGACGCCGGGCTCTACCTGTGGGCTACCCGCCGTGAACCGTGCCGGGTCACCCTGGACTGGCTCGCCGAGCGTGGAATCCTCGCCGCCCCCGGCGATTTCTACGGTCCGCGCTCGCCGGAACACGTGCGCATCGCGCTCACCGCGACCGACGAACGGGTGGCCGCCGCGGCCGAACGACTGGTCTGATCCACCACTTCCGCAAACCCCGGGCACCGATGTGTCCGGGGTTTCGTTTGTTCGAAACGGGTTTGTTTCACTGCAAGTCTCGGTATAACAGGTTCTCATTGCAGTCTCGATGAGGAGCCGCACAGTGCGTGAATTCTTGTATGAAAAGCCAGGTAGTAACCGATACGCGGGCGGTGTTTCTCGCCGCAGGTTTCTAGCTGCAACAGGTTTCACGCTAGGCGCGGCCGCGCTGGCCGGTCGTGCCGTCGCGACCGCCGCCCCCGCGGCCGACGGCGACAAGGTGCCCGCCCTGGTGATCGGCAGCGGCTACGGCGGTTCGGTCGCGGCGCTGCGCTTGGCCCAGGCCGGGATCGACGTGCTGGTCGCCGAGATGGGGATGTCCTGGACCAAGCCGGGGCCCGACGGCGACATCTTCTGTCCGGTACTGAAACCCGACGGCCGGTCCTACTGGCTGCGCGAGACCACCGATCAGCCGGTCGGCTACTTCCTGGGTGGTTCCTACAACAAGGACATCGACCGCTACACCGGTGTCCTCGACTCCGAGGGCTTCGGCGGCATCCGCGTCTACCAGGGCCGTGGCGTCGGCGGCGGGTCGCTGGTCAACGGCGGCATGGCGGTGACGCCCAAGCGGGAGAACTTCGCCGCGATCCTGCCCTCGGTGAACGCCGACGAGATGTATGCCACCTACTACCCGCGCGCCAACAGCGCGCTCGGGGTGAACACCATCGACAAGAACTGGTTCGAGTCGGCCGAGTGCTACCAGTTCGCGCGGGTGGGCCGCAAGCATGCCGAAAGATCCGGGTTCGGCTGGACTTTCGTGCCCAACGTCTACGACTTCGAGTACATGAAGAAGGAACAGGCGAACACGGTGCGCCGGTCCGCGCTGGCCGGTGAGGTGATCTACGGCAACAACGCGGGTAAGCGCTCGCTGGACAAGACCTACCTGGCGGCGGCCACCGGCACCGGCAAGGTGACGATCGCCGCCCAGCACATGGTCACCTCGGTCACGCCGAGCGGCAGCGGCTACGAGGTGGAGATGGCCCAGATCGACACCCAGGGCCGCACCACCGCCACCAAAAAGGTTGTCGCGGACCGGGTCTTCTTCGCGGCGGGCAGCGTGGGCACCAGCAAGCTGCTCGTCGCCATGAAAGCCAAAGGGCAGCTGCGTAATCTGTCCGACGCGGTCGGCCAGAAATGGGGCAACAACGGCAATGTCATGGTCGGTCGCGCCAACCACATGTGGGACGCCACCGGCAGCCTGCAGTCGGCCATGCCGTGCCTCGGCATCGACAACTGGGCCGACGCGGGCGGTCCGGCCTTCGCCGAGGTCGCGCCGTTCCCGTCCGGCATCGAGACGTATGTGAGCCTGTACCTGGCGATCACGAAGAACCCGAACCGGGGGAAGTTCACCTTCAACTCCGGCACCGGCAAGGTGGACCTGAACTGGCAGACCGCCTGGGCCCAGTCCTCGATCGACGCGGCCAAGCGGATCTTCGACAAGATCAACAAGAAGGAAGGCACGATCTACCGCACTGACCTGTTCGGCGTCTACAAGACCTGGGGTGACGACTTCACCTATCACCCGCTCGGCGGCTGCGTGATCGACGAGGCCACCGACAACTACGGCCGCCTGCACGGCTACCAGGGTCTCTACGTCATCGACGGCGCGCTGATCCCCGGCAACACCAGCGTGAATCCGTTCGTCACCATCACCGCGCTGGCCGAACGCAATATCGAACGCATCATCGCCGACGATCTGGGCTGATCTCGCGTTCCGGCTGCCGGATCGGCTATGGTCCGGCAGTCGGAGCGTTGAGATCGGAAGGCTCGTCACGGATGCACGGGGTGGAATTCGGCGCGGGCACGGTGTTCGCCGGATATCGGATCGAACGGCTGCTCGGCAGGGGTGGGATGGGCACCGTCTACCTGGCGGCGCATCCGCGGCTGCCGCGGCAGGTGGCGCTGAAACTGCTGAATCGCGAACTGTATTCGGACCCGGAGGTACGCGGGCGGTTCGAGCGCGAGGCCGATGTGTCGGCGCATCTCGATCATCCCGGCATCGTGTCGGTCCTCGATCGCGGCGTCGAGGACGGGCTGATGTGGATCTCCATGCAGTACGTCGACGGCACCGACGCGTCGGTGTTCCGCGGCACGCCACTGGATCCCACCCGCGCGATCGACATCGTCGCCCAGACCGCCGAGGCGCTGGACTACGCCCACGAACGCGGCGTCCTGCACCGGGATGTGAAGCCCGCCAACATCTTGCTCGCTGCCGCCCGCACCGGTGACCGCGTCCTGCTCACCGACTTCGGCATCGCCCGCCTGCGCGGCGACGCCCGCCAGCTCACCCGCACCGGCGCCTTCCTGGCGACCCTCGCCTACGCCTCCCCGGAACAGCTCTCCGGCGCCCCGGTCGACCACCGCGCCGACCAGTACTCCCTAGGCTGTACCCTGTTCACCCTGCTCACGGGTGAAAGCCCGTTCCTCGCAGACAATCCCGGCGCGGTGGTCGCCGCCCACCTGAGCAAGCCGGTGCCGCGCGCGTCCGCGACAGTTCCCGCTCTGCCCGCGGGCATCGACGCGGTGATCGCCCGCGCCATGGCGAAGGATCCGGCCGAAAGATTCGCCAGCTGTGCGGAGTTCGCGGAGGCGGCCATCAGTGCGGTGCGGCCTGCCGTGGACATACCCGCGCCGCACGCCGTGCTGAATGCCCAGGCACCACCCGCCCCCGCGCCGAATGCTCAGGCGCCGGACTTCTCGGCACCGAGTGCTCGAGGACCAAACGCGCAGGGAGTGAACGCTCCGGCGCAGAACGCATCGCGGCGGAACACACAGGCGTCGAACCCATCGGTACCGCATACACAGGCTGCGCACGGGCAAGCGCAACACGGATCCGCGCCGCAGTGGCCGGTGGCGCCGTCGAATTCGAGCCCGACCATGGCAACGCTTGTCGCGCCCCCTGATTCGGCCCCGCAACTGCCGCTCGCCGGCGGTCCCGGCTGGAGTGAGCACGCGGGCAGCGTGGCGCAGCGCGGCTACGGCCCGCACCTCGGCGCGACCCCTCCGCCGCGCAAGGCGGTGTCGTCGCGATGGCGGGCACTCGCGGTGACCCTGCTCGTACTCGCCATGGTCGCCGGTGTCGGCATCGTCGGTGTCGGCGCGATCTACTGGAAGTTCGTGCGGCCCGGGCGCCAGGCGCCCACCATGCAGTGGGGACAGCATCACTCCATCGCGAACGCGTTCCCGAAGATGATCCCGGCCGACCCGCACGCCACCGGCTGGCGCGATGCACGGTGTTCGGGGGCCGGCACGGTGGTCGCATTGGCAGGTGATCCGGTGCCGGTCGGGCAGATCGTCTGCACCCAGCCTGACGGCGTCACCGTCTGGTACACCAAATACAACTCGCGCGAAGAAGTCAGTGCGTACCTGGCCGCGCACGCCAACCGTGTCGGCGAGCGTGACTACTCCCAGATGGGCAACCTGCTGCTGTTCCGGCCGACCGATCCGGCGGCACCGTTCGCGCTGGCCACCCACGGCTGGATCAACCCGTCCACCGACTCGGTCTTGGTCGAGGTGGCCTGGCCGGGTCATGGCTTCGACGAGCTACGTGCCCAGTGGTGGGAGCAGGCACCGTTGTGACCGGCGACGTGCAGCCAGTTCTGCGCCGCGGTCCCGCGAAGGCACTCTGCTGAACTGTGCCGTCGGAGCCACTCGCCGAGCAACACACTGATCCGGGCGATCATGACGCAACGGCGATAGCCTCGGGGTATGGACGCTGTCACGGTGGTTCCGGTGCCCGCGAACGAGCCCGCGCAGTCGTATGCGCCGGGGACGGCGGGGCGGGACCGGCTGCGGGCGCGGTTGGGGGAGATCGCGGGGGAGTGTGTGGATGTGCCGCTGGTGATCGGCGGGCAGAAGCGGAGCGGGGAGGGGGAGCGGCACGGGATCGTGGCGCCGCATCGGCGGTCGCTGGTGCTCGGCACCTATACCGATGCCACGCATGAGGAGGCCAGCGACGCGATCGAGGCGGCCATCGCCGCGGGGCCGCAGTGGCGGGAGCTGTCCTTCGACGCGCGGGCCGCGGTTTTCCTGCGGGCCGCTGACCTGATGGCGGGGCCGTGGCGGGAGACCGTCGCCGCGGCGACCATGCTCGGGCAGTCGAAGTCGGCGGTGCAGGCCGAGATCGACGCGCCGTGCGAACTGGTCGATTTCTGGCGGTTCAATGTCGCCTACGGCAGGCAGCTGCTCGAGTGGCAGCCGCAGTCGAGTCCCGGTGTCTGGAACCGGATGGACCACCGGCCGCTGGAGGGTTTCGTCTACGCGATCACCCCGTTCAACTTCAGTGCCATCGCGGGCAATCTGCCCACCGCGCCCGCGCTGATGGGCAATACGGTGATCTGGAAACCGTCCTCCGCGCAGACACTCGCGGCGTGGGTCACGATGCGGATCCTGCTGGCCGCTGGGCTGCCGCCCGGCGTGATCAACCTGATCACCGGCCACGGCCGGAATCTCTCGGAGGTCGCGCTGGCCGATTCGCGCTTGGCCGGTATCCACTTCACCGGGTCGACCAAGACCTTCCAGCACCTCTGGCACCAGGTCGGCGAGAATATCGGTGGCTACGACGCCTATCCGCGGCTGGTCGGCGAGACAGGCGGTAAGGATTTCATCCTCGCCCATCCCTCGGCCGATCCGGATGCCTTGTCCACCGCCATGATTCGCGGCGCCTTCGAGTATCAGGGCCAGAAGTGCTCGGCCGCCTCCCGCGCCTATGTACCGCGGTCGCTGTGGCGGACGATGGGCGAGAAGTTCCTGGCCGCGGTCGAGGAGATCAGCTACGGCGATGTCGCCGATCTCGCGAATTTCGGTGGGGCGGTGATCGATCAGCGCGCCTACGACAAGGGGGTCACCGCGATCGAGCGGGCCAGGGACGCGGGCATCACCATCGCGGCGGGTGGAACCTACGACGACAGCGTCGGCTGGTTCATCCGCCCGACCGTCCTGATCGCCGACGACCCGCGCGACGAGGCCTTCAGCACCGAGTACTTCGCGCCCATCCTGCCGGTGTACGTCTACGACGACGACGCACCCGACGCCTTCGATGTGATTCTCGCCGAGGTGGATTCGACGTCACCGTACGCGCTCACCGGCGCCGTCTTCGCCCAGGACCGCGCGGTGATCGAGAAGGCGAGCGCCGCACTGCGTTTCGCGGCGGGCAATTTCTACATCAACGACAAGCCGACGGGCGCGGTGGTCGGTCAGCAGCCCTTCGGCGGCGCCAGGTCCTCCGGCACCGACGACAAGGCGGGATCCCCGCTGAACCTGCTGCGCTGGGTCGCCCCGCGGGTGATCAAGGAAACCTTCGTCCCGCCGACCGGCCACCGCTACCCGCACATGGGCTAGTGCGGGCCGACCACCAGGCGCACGATCAGCGCGGGCAGTGCGTCGAGCACATCCGCGGACTGGTCTGCCGGGGTGCCGTAGGTGTGCGCGGCCACCGAGAAGCCGGTCCCGAAGGACGCGGACGCGACCTCGGGGGCGCCCACATCCGACCAGCCCCACTTGCTGCCCTGCACGCCGGGCAGCTGGGCGGTGCCCCAGTTCTGGGGTGTGCCGTCGGCGGCGGTATTGCTCGCGCCCGCCATCCACTCGAAGATCGGCGAGCCGGGGTCGGTGCGCTGCTTGGCGACCAGGAAATCGGTGATATCGGCGGTGCTGGTGCTCGACCGGCCCCAGTCGGCGGTGCCGTGGGTCTGGCGCAATCCGTATTCGCCCGCGGTCGCCTCGATGGCCTGCGGATACTTGGCGGCCAGCTGGGTGGCGGCGCCGTCGTCGGAGTCGCGGATCATCCGTTCCGACAGCGCCCGGTCCTCCGGCGAGCCGTCTCCGTGGCGCAGCGCGTAGTCGACGATGTAGAGCTTGGACATCGACAGCGCCGAGCGCGATTCGTGCTCATTGGCTGTGCCCCAGCCGAATCCGCCGGGTGTGCGCAGCGAGATGGCGGTTCGCGGCGGCACCGTGGTCGGGTCCTCGTCGGCGTTGGCGGCGGGCGCGGCGATCGCGAGACCGACGGCGACCGCCGCCACGCACCCTGTCAGTGTTCGAATACTCACGAGCGTTCCTCCGGTTCTGCGACGTCGGCGATCAGATTGTCGGGAATGAAACCCGAAAGTCGCAGGTCAGCGGGGGAGGCGCGCGGGAGTGCCGATCAGATCAGCGGCTTGCCCCTGCGGTTGCGGCGGCGCATGTCGGCCAGGGTCGCGTTGAACGGGAAATTGCGGACCAGCCGCGGCATCCGGCCCCACACCACGCCGCTGGCGCGCATCAGCCGGTTCAGCGCGCGCTCGTCACGCTCGGTCCAGGTGAGGCCGAGTTCGTCGCGGATGTGCCGGGGGAGCAGACCGGTGGTGAACCAGCGGTGGAACCGGGCGAACGGCAGCCGCAACGGCGGGCTGACCATCTTCAGGTCGAGCAGGGCGTCGAAGTAGGCCTTGATGGTGGGGTCGACGCTGGTCAGCGGCAGATTCGCGGCCCAGTAGGCGTCGAACGCGGCGCGGTCGGCAGGCCACATCGCCTTCGGCACCTGCAGGGTGGTGCCGAGGTGGTGGGCGTACTCGTAGAAGGTGTCGGCGATGTCGTCGTCGATAGAGCCGTAGACGCGGTTCATCACGTCGACCGAGCCCCAGTACAGGCAGGCGGCCACCCACAGTTGCAGGTTCTTGTCGAAGGCGTTGTACTT
The DNA here is from genome assembly GCF_042728775.1 of Nocardia sp. NPDC060259. NCBI lineage: Bacteria > Bacillati > Actinomycetota > Actinomycetes > Mycobacteriales > Nocardiaceae > Nocardia > Nocardia sp. NPDC060259. The sequence goes on along the minus strand of NZ_JBHXAY010000108.1, from coordinate 5,771 downwards.
CACCGGGCTCGCGGCGGTGGAGTGGACGTGCTTGTGCGCGCCGTTGATCGCGGTGCGGTAGGCGGCGCGATCGGCGTCGGTGCCCATCAGCGCCACCGACAGGTAGGTGAGGGTGGTGCGTGTTCGCTTCACCGGATGCTTCATGATGCTGCCGCTGTGTACTCGCGATTCCGCGACACCGTAGCCGACGGGTGCCAGACTGAGCTGCATGATCACATTGGCGGTCGCGCCCCAGAAGGCGGCCGAACCGTCGACGTAGTCCCGGATGTCGAATTCCGCCGGTTCGGTCCGACCCGAACGTGCGCGAGCAAGGATGGTCATCGTTGACCCCTTCATCGGTGAGAGAACTATATGGAGAATGTCTCATCATGTCGTCGGGGAGTCAACGGACGGCGGCGCGGAGCGCCGAAACATCGTCGCGTTAGCGTGGACGGATGCCCTACGGTCCGCCGCTGCTGCTCGCCTCGCTGAATCCGAACGCCATCGCCGCCGGGGCCGATATTCCCGACGCCGTCACCATCGATGATGCCACTCTGTCGCGCTCCGACCTGCTGGGTGCGGCGACCTCGGTCGCCGAGCGCATCGCCCGCGCCGACCGGGTCGCGGTGCTGGCCGAGCCGACCGTGCGCACGGTGCTCGCGGTGGTCGGCTGCCTGATCGCCGGGGTGACCGTGGTGCCGGTGCCGCCGGACTCCGGCGCGGCCGAACTCGAGCACATCCTGCGTGATTCCGGTGCGCAGGCCTGGCTCGGCGCCGCGCCGGAGGGAACCGCGCTGCCGGTGGTGCCGGTGCGCCTGCACGCCCGCTCCTGGCACACCTATCCCGAACCGGATCCCGCGTCGACGGCCTTCATCCTCTATACCTCGGGCACCACCGGGTCGCCCAAGGGTGTGATGCTGAGCCGCGGGGCGATCGCCGCCGGGCTCGACGCCCTCGCCGAGGCGTGGGACTGGACCTGGAAAGACACACTGGTGCACGGACTTCCGCTGTTCCATGTGCACGGGCTGATTCTCGGCCTGCTCGGCCCGCTGCGGGTCGGCAGTCCGGTGGTCCACACCGGCAAGCCCGCACCGGAGGCGTATGCCGCGGCGGGCGGCAGCCTGTACTTCGGGGTGCCGACGGTGTGGTCGCGGATCGTCGAACAGCCCGAGCTGGCACGGCAATTGGGCAAGGCGCGGCTGCTGGTGTCGGGCAGCGCGCCACTGCCGGTTCCGGTATTCGAGAAGCTGGCCGAGCTCACCGGGCAGCCGCCGGTGGAGCGCTACGGCATGAGCGAAACCATGATCACGCTGTCGACCCGCGCCGACGGGGAGCGCAGGCCCGGCTGGGTCGGCACCCCCGTCCGCGGCGTGGAGACCCGGCTGCGCGACGAGTCCGGCGCGCCCGTCCCGCACGACGGGGAGAGCATCGGCGCGCTGCAGGTGCGCGGGCCGATGCTGTTCGACGGATATCTCAATCGGCCCGAGGCCACCGCGGCGGACTGGACCGAGGACGGCTGGTTCCGCACCGGTGACGTCGCCGTCATCGATGCCGACGGCTTCCATCGCATCGTCGGGCGCGAGTCCATCGACCTCATCAAATCCGGTGGCTACCGCATCGGCGCCGGCGAGATCGAGACCGCCCTGCTCGGCCATCCCGCGGTGGCCGAGGTCGCCGTGGTCGGCCTGCCCGACGACGACCTGGGCCAGCGCATCGTCGCGTTCGTCGTGCCGCGCGACGGCGGTTCCGCCGAGCTCGGGGCCGAGCTGATCGCCCATGTCGGCGCGCAGGTTTCGGCGCACAAGCGGCCGCGCGAGGTCCGTTTCGTCGACGCGCTGCCCCGCAACGCCATGGGCAAGGTGCAGAAGAAACTACTGGGCTGACGCGCGCGTCACCGAGCCCGCTTCTCGCTGCCCCTGGCGCTCAGCGCGCGGATCGGCCCGATGAGGCGATGGTAGATCGGCCGCACCACCCGGGCGGGCAGGTAGCGGTGCCGCTCCTCCTCCCAGACCCGCGCCCTGCGGTGCGCGGCGAGGGGCGACCATTTGTCGGGGTCTGCGGGCGGCGCGGTGTGGAATTCGATGCGGCACAGATGCTTCGTGTTGACGAAGCCGTACTGGCGGGGACTCACCAACCGCATCGGGGCGCCGTGGTCGCTGTTCAGCGGCTGTCCGTCGAGCCGGTCGGCGATGAGCACGTCGTCGGCCATGGCGTCCTCGAACAGGGCGACCGACTGGTAGCCGTCGAGACCCGTCGAAGACGACGTGGCTGATCGTCGCGCCCGGCCGCAGAGCTGGTTCGACCCGCAGGTGGTAGAAGGTCTTGAACGGGGTGCCCTCCCACACCAGGTCGGTGGCGGACCAGCCTGCGACACAGTGGAAGTCGGCTTCCATGGTCTGTCGCGGCAGCTGTGCGAGGTCGGTCTCGGACAGGGTGATCGGCGCCGTCACCGCGCCGTCGATCTCGATCACCGGGTGTTCGGGAACCGGCGGCGGCGGGTGATGGAGGTGGGTGCCGAAGCGGGGGAAGCCTTCGACGGCGCGCTGGCCGGGTGGGAGTGGCATCGTTCCTCCAGATATACGGTTCCGTATAGGAGTCGAGCGTACTGCGCGGGGCGGGCGGAGTCGAGTATCGGCTGGGTCACTCCGGGATGCGCACGGTCCTGAGCTTGTCGGGGTTGCGCACGCAGTACACCGCCGTGACGAGGCCGTCGGTGACCTCGATGGAGGTCACCTGGTCGAGCACGCCGTCGAGGGTCGCGGCGACCGTGGGCATCGCGTTGTAGACGCCGAAGTGCACGCCCAGTTCGCCGAGCCGTTGGCCCTTCTGGAACAGGCCGATGACCAGCCGCGCCACCTTGTCCGGCCCGAACACCGGCCTGCGCACCGCGCTGACCACGCCGCCGCCGTCGCCGATGAAGACCACGTCGGGGGCGAGCACGTCCATCAGCGCCTGCACATCGCCGGTGGCCGCCGCGATCGAGAAGCGCTCGGCCACCGACTGCGCCTCGGCCGGTGTCGCGATCGCGGTGTGGCGCTTCTCGTGCACGCGATCGCGGGCGCGCTGATTCAGTTGCCGCACCGCCGCTTCGGACTTGCCGACGGCCGTCGCGATCTCGGCATAGCTGAACGCGAAGACCTCGCGGAGCACGAACACCGCCCGCTGCACCGGGGTCAGGGTCTCCAGCACGAGCAGCATCGCGGTGGTCACCGCCTCGCCGGTCAGCACGTGCTCGACCCCGCCCTCGGACGCCGCCGCAAGGGGCTCGGGCAGCCACGGCCCGATGTACTCCTCGCGCCTGCGCGCGGCCGAGCGCAGGACGCCGAGCGCCTGCCTGGTGATGATCTGGGCCAGGTAGGCGCGCGGGTTCTCGACGGGAGCCAGATCGACGTCGACCCACCGCAGATAGCTGTCGTGCAGCACGTCCTCGGCGTCGACGACCGAACCGAGGATCTCGTAGGCGATGGAGAACAGCAGCCGCCGGTTCTCGGCGAAGGTCTGCTCGTGCGCGGTGGTCATTGCTTCGGGCCGCTCAACCACACGCTGTTGCCGGTGCGTGCGGTCCACGCGGCGTACCGGACGATGCGTTCCTTGGTGAACGCGGCGCCGCGGCCCGCGAACGACACCGGCAGCGGGCTGTCGTCGCGGCGCGAGGACTGGACGACGGCGTCGCGCCTGCCGATGCTCAGCGCCTGGCCGCCGTATCCCATCGAATAGGCCCGTGGCTCACGTCCTTCGATCATCCGGACCAGCGTATCCACCGCGTGCGCGCCCTGCGGTGCCGCCGTCGCGCAGGCCATCCGCGCGCCCGGCACGGCGGCGCAATCGCCGATGACGAAGACGCGCGGGTCGGTCACGCTGCGCAGATACGGGTCGACCAGCGCCCTGCCGTCGGCGTCCACCGCGAGTCCGCTGCGGGCGGCCAGGTCGGGCACTCCGGACACCACCGCCCACAGCGTCAGGTCCGACTCGAGTGCGCCGCCCGAGCGCAGCCACACCGTTGCGTTGTCGCTGCGCTCGACCGCGTCGATGACGATCTCCACGCCCAGCCTGCCCAATCCGCGCCGCACGCGCCGCTGTCCGCCCGCCGACAGGCTCGGGCCGATCTCGGCCCCCACCAACCGAACTCGCAGGTCCGGCCTGGCCTCCGCGATCTCCGCCACGGTCTCGATGCCGGTCAGTCCGCCCCCGATCACGGTGACGGTCCGGTCCGCGGGCAGTGCGGCCAAGGCCGTGCGCGCCTGCTCGGCGCCCTCCCACGTGCCGACCGGGATCGCGCCTGGCAGCGGCGTCGCCGTGCTGCCGACCGCGACGAACAGGTAATCGAAGTCGAGCGCGGTGCCGTCGTCGAGGGTCACGGTGCCGTCGCCGATCTTGTCCGCGCCCGCCACGCGGGTCGCGATGGCGGGGGCGAGCATGTCGGCGAGTGGGGACGCGGCCGTTCCGGTTCCGGCCAGTTGCTCGTGCAGCCGGACCCGTTCGACGAAATCGGGCCGTGGGTTGACCACGGTGATCCTGGCCTCCGGCACCTTTTTCGCCAGCCGGTTCGCCGCCACGGTTCCCGCGTATCCTGCGCCGATCACCACGATGTCCATCGTCTGCCTCCTGCTGGGAAAATCTGGGTCGACCATGGGATGCGGGAGAGCGCGGGTTTGTGATGGTGATCTGGGTCACTCACCATCGGTGCTGGTGAGGGGCTTGCCTGGCAGGCGGGTCAGGCGCAGGCGCGAACGACAGCGGCCCCGCACTCGGGTGAGTGCGGGGCCGCCGGGGAACGAATTCTCAGTCGTTGGCGTGCAGTGCGGCGTTGAGCTCGATGCCGGTGCCCTTGCGGGGGACGACCTCGACCGCGCCGGTGGTGGAGTTGCGGCGGAACAGCAGGTTGTTCTGGCCGGCCAGGGTCGCGGCCTTGACCACGGTGCCGTCGGGCCCGGTGACCTTGGTGCCCGCGGTCAGGTACAGCCCGGCCTCGAGGACGCAGTCGTTGCCGAGCGGGATGCCGAGGCCCGCGTTCGCGCCGAGCAGCGAGCGCTCACCGACCGAGATCACGGTGGTGCCGCCGCCGGACAGGGTGCCCATGGTGGACGCGCCGCCGCCGATATCGGAGCCGTCACCGACAACGACGCCCGCCGAGATGCGGCCCTCGACCATCGAGTTGCCCAGGGTGCCCGCGTTGAAGTTGACGAAGCCCTCGTGCATGACGGTGGTGCCCGAGGCCAGGTGCGCGCCGAGGCGGACCCGGTCGGCGTCGCCGATGCGCACGCCCGACGGCACGACGTAGTCGACCATCCGGGGGAACTTGTCGATGCTGAGCACGGTGACCGGCCCGCGGGCGCGCAGCTTGAGCCTGGTCTGCTCGAAGCCGTCCACCGCGCACGGGCCGTGGTTGGTCCACACGACATTGCTGAGCAGGCCGAACTGACCGTCGAGGTTCACGCCGTGCGGTCGCACGAGACGGTGCGAGAGCAGGTGCAGGCGCAGGTAGACGTCGTGCGCGTCGACCGGGGCCGCCGACAGGTCGGCGATCGTGGTGCGCACCGCGATCACCTCGACGCCGCGCGCCGCGTCGACGCCGAGCAGCTCGGCGAACTCGGGCACCTCGGTCGCGTCCACGCGCTTGGAGCCGGTCTCGGTGAATGCGCCCAGCTCGGGGCTGGGGTACCAGGTGTCGAGGACGGTGCCGTCCGAGGTGACGTTCGCGATGCCGACTGCAGTTGCTCCCTGAATACTCACGGTGCTCATTTTGCCGGGTCCGCGGACAATTGTGTCGGCCACCCCCGACGCACACGGGC
>NZ_JBHXAY010000107.1:0-21816 GCF_042728775.1 Nocardia sp. NPDC060259 | reverse complement strand
GCGCCCGTCCGCGAATTAGCGGAAGGGCGCTTTCGTCTACTGCACCGCTATTCTTCGCGGATAGCGTCCGATCCGTGTCCGCCAATCCATTCCTCGATCGCGGTAGCCGTATCGATCGAATACTCCTCCGTCATACTGAAATGATCGCCCGGCACGGTAGCGAGGTCATGTTCCAGCGACCATACCGCGGAGACCCCGGTGTCGGCGTCCGCTTCCGCTGCGGCGACGAACAACGTCGGACAAGCGAGTTCACGCCGTTCCCAATTCGCCAGCAGCCGGTAGTATCCGGACATGGCCGTCAACCGGACATCATCCATCTTGCCGACCTTGTCCTCCTGCTCGTACAGATGACGTAGGATTCCGGGCTGAATCAGGACCGTTTCCTTGCTCCCGATCTCGAAAGAATCCAGCAGCACAACTCCCTTCGCCGGCACTCCGCGCTTCTCCAGACCGACCTCCACCCCGTGGGCGATCGATCCGCCGGACGAACGTCCCACCAGAATGAACGGCCGACCGTCGGCGATACGGAGCACCGTGTCGGCCAGCGTGTCGATGAGCAGTTCCCAGGTAGCCGGGAGCCGCTCTCCTGGGAGAAAGCCGGGCAGCGGCAACACCCAAAGCTCTCGTTTGTCCTGGAAATGCTTTGCTATCCGGGAGAATTCGTATGGTCCCGACAGCGGACTGGTGGCGGGGATCCCGATCAGCACTGTCTGCGCATCTCCCGCGGCCAGCTTCAGTGGCTCTCTGTTCATACCCGCCTCAGCCGCGGAAGCGAAGGTGGGCCGCAGAAGTGCCGCCGCCATCGCCATGTCGTTTGCTTCTACATATCGTTGTGCGGCGCACGCGTCACGGTAGAGCGAGGTGATGCTGATGCTCGTCGCATCGGCGGTGGCGGGCTGCCCAGCCCCGGCCAGCATCGCCTGGAGCCGCTCTGCCAGCAGGATCACCGTGGGGTGATCGAAGGCGAGCGAGGAGGGTAGGTCCAAGCCGGTTGTGCGCCTGAGCCGATTGCGCAGCTCGATCGCGGTGAGGGAATCGAACCCGAGCTCGAGGAAGGGGCGTGCCGGATCGATCGCTTCCTGCTCATGATGTCCGAGCACCGTGGTAGCGGTTGCGCGAACCGTCTCGATCAACTGCTCCATTCGCTCAGACTCGGGTAGCCGGGCCAGTCGAGCTCGCCAATCAGCGCCGTCGGTCTCGCCGACTGCCGTCTCATCTGCGAATGCGTCACTCACCGCACGGATTTCAGCGATCAATCGGCTGGGCCGAGCCACCGTGAAGGTTTGCGCGAACCGGCCCCAGTCGATATCCGCGACAGTGACCACGGTGTCCGCACCGACGGCGTCCGCCATCGCGCTGACAGCGACGTCCGGGCCCATGTGCCGCAGGCCCCGCCGCCCCAACATCTCTTCGGGCGTCCCCTCGGCCATGCCGCCGCCGCCCCACATACCCCACGCGATCGATGTCGCGGGAAGCCCGAGGGCCTTGCGCTCCAACGCCAATCCGTCGAGGAACGCATTCCCCAGCGCGTACACCGCGTTGCCGGCGCTTCCCCACGACGCCGCACCGGACGAGAACAACACGAACGCATCGAGCTCACCATCGCGAGTCAACATGTCCAGGTTGCGCGCACCGGTGACCTTCGCGGCATTCACGAGGGCGATCTGCTCGACAGTGGTGTCGGGCAGCAGCCCATAACAAGCGATACCCGCGGTGTGCACCACCGCGCGCAGGGGGAACTGGTCAGGAATCTGTCGCAGCACCGCCGCCAAGGCGATCGGATCGGCGACGTCGCAGGCGGCGAAGGTCACCTCTGCGCCCGATCCGCGCAGTTCGGCCTCCAGCTCCGGGGCCGTCGGTGCCTGTCCGCCGGTCCGGCTGAGCAGAACGAGGTGTTCTGCCCCGTTCGCCGCCGCCCATCGGGCCACCTGCCCACCGAGCGCGCCGGTTCCACCGGTGATCAAGACAGTGCCACGAGGAACCCACGGGTTCGCCTCGGGCGGATTCGGTATCAGCCGACGACCGAGTACACGTCCAGCACGAACGGCGACCTGATCCTCGCCATGTGCGCCGGTGACCACCCCGGCCACCGCTAGCAGGGTCGCGGAATCGACGACCTCGGGCAGATCGACCACGCCGCCCCAGGACCGTGGCTGTTCCAGAGCCGCGACCCGGCCGAGCCCCCACAGTTGGGAGTGCGCGGCGATCGGCGCCGGATCATCGCTGCCCGTGGACACGGCGCCGCGAGTCACCCACCACTGGCTCGCATCGATCCGCAGCTCGTTCAGTGCCTGTGCCAGGCACAGGTTTCCGGAGACAGCGGCCGGAACCTCCGGATACCTGGGATCCGGCCCGTCGGTGAGCGCCAAGAGCGACAGCACTCCACGCACAGGTCGGCCGGAGCCGATTTCCTGTCCGATCCGCTCCGCCAGCACTTCCCGGTCGTCGCCCGGATCCATAGCCACGACGAGGCACTCCGCGGACAGTAGGCCGGCCAGGACGGCAGCGACCAACGGGTCGCTGCTCTGCTCGTTCGGCCGTACCACGAGCCATCGTCCCGGCAGCGGAACCGATTCGACCTCGAACTGCCGCCAGGCTTCGGTGAGCCGCCAACCGTCCGCGAGCGCCTTGCGATGGGCACGGCGACGCCATTGTGGCAGCGCAGCGACGATGCCACTCGCACCGGACACCGGATCCGCATCGACGTACTCGGCCAGGGAAGCCAGGTCGCCGCTGTCCACCAGCGCCCAGAATTGCGCCTCCGTCGCATCGGCCGCCGGTGCCGAGGTCTCGGTCGCTGGACCCGACGCGAAATCGAGCCAATAACGTCGGCGGTCGAAGGCATATGTCGGCAGATCCACCCACCGGCCCGAACCCATACCCGACCCCGCGGCCCAGTCCACCGCCAGACCATGCGCCCACCCGAGCCCCACCGATTCCAGCACTCGACGCAGCCCACCTTCGCCGCGCCGCAATGTCCCCACCACCACCGCGGAGCCCTCGACGACATCGACGGCTTCCTCGATCGCGGGTACGAGGACCGGATGCGAACTCACCTCGACGAAGAACCGATAACCCCCGACCAACAACTCCTCCACCGCCCCAAGAAAATCCACCGGCCGCCGCAAATTCTCCACCCAATACCCGGCATCGAGCTCCGAACCATCAAGCAACCCCCCACGCACCGTCGACCGCAACGGCACCCGACCACACCGCGCGACCACCCCAACCAACTCACCACGCAACCGGTCAGCGATCACATCCACCTGCGACGAATGCGACGCATAATCCACCTCCACCCGACGCGCCCGAACCCCCGCCGCCACGCACTCGGCGAGCACCTCGTCCAACGCGGCGTTGTTGCCCGAAACCACCGTGCCCACAGGGCCGTTCACCGCAGCCACCGACACCTGATCACCGAACCGCGCGATCAACCGCTCCACTCGAGCCACCGGCAAAGCAATCGAAACCATCCCCCCGCGCCCGGACAGTTCCTCCGCGATCACCCGACTACGACCGACAACAACACGCGCACCATCAACCAAACTCAACGCACCCGACACACACGCCGCCGCGATCTCCCCCTGCGAATGCCCCACCACCACATCCGGCACCACACCGAACGACTCCCACACCGCCGCCAACGACACCATCACCGCGAAACTGACCGGCTGCACAACCTCCACCCGATCAAACAAAACCTCCCCACCAGCAACAACATCCAACAACGACCAACCCGTCAACGGATCCAACACCGCAGCACACTCAGCCATCCGCGCCGCGAAAACCGCACTCTCCCCCAACAACTCCCGACCCATCCCCACCCACTGCGCACCCTGCCCCGGAAACACGAACGCGGTCTTGCCCTCGATCACGGCACCGGACATCACTCCGGCGGTGGGTTCGCCGGCAGCGAGCCCAGCGAGCCCGGCCAAGAAGGCATTCCGGTCGGAAGCCACCACGGCACCACGGCATTCCAGCATCGCGCGCGAACCAACGAGTGCGGCGGCGACATCACCCTGGTCCAGGCTCGGATCGCGCTCGACGAGGGCGTGTAGCCGATCGGCCTGCGCCCGCAGCCCTGCCTCGTTCCGGGCGGACAGCACCCACGGCACGAGGTCCAGCCCTGTTCCGTCGTTCCCCCGCGGCGAATTCACCGGTTCCTCGACCGCTTGCTCGAGGATCATGTGGACGTTGGTGCCGCTGATGCCGAACGAGGAGACCGCGGCCCGGCGCGGACGATCCACCTCGGGCCACGCCCGAGCCTCGGTCACCAGTTCCACCGCACCCGAGGACCAATCCACCTGCCGCGAAGGCACTTCGGCATGCAGCGTCGCCGGCACCACACCCCGGCGCAACGCCTCCACCATCTTGATCACACCGGCCACACCCGCGGCCGCCATCGTATGACCGATATTCGACTTCACCGATCCCAACAGCAACGGCCGATCCCGGTCCCGCCCGTACGTGGCCAACAACGCGTGTGCCTCGATCGGGTCACCCAGTACCGTCCCGGTCCCGTGCGCCTCCACGACATCCACATCACTGGCCGACAAGCGCGAATTCTCCAGCGCCTGACGAATCACCCGCTGCTGTGACGGCCCATTCGGAGCCGAAAAGCCGTTCGACGCACCGTCCTGGTTGACAGCGCTTCCGCGCACCACCGCCAGCACCCGATGCCCGTTCCGCCGCGCCTCCGACAGCCGCTCCACCAGCACCAAGCCGACGCCCTCACCCCAGCCGATGCCATCGGCGGACGCCGCGAACGCCTTGCATCGGCCGCTGCTCGACAGGCCGCCCTGACGAGCGAATTCGCTGAAAGCGCTCGGAGTGGACATCACAGCGACACCGCCCGCGACCGCCATCGCGCACTCGTCACGGCGAACCGACTCCACTGCCAGATGCAACGCCACCAGCGACGACGAACACGCGGTATCCACGGTGATCGCTGGCCCCTCGAGACCGAGTTCGTACGAGATTCGCCCGGACAACGCGCTCGCCGAGCTGCCGGTCAGAATGTAGCCTTCGGTATCCGCACCGCCGAATACCGCCTTGATGGCGTGGTCCTGCGGTGTTCCGCCGACGAAGACCCCGGTTCGACTGCCGCGCAGCGAGGACGGATCGATGCCGGCCCGTTCGAACACCTCCCAGGAAGCCTCGAGCAGCACCCGTTGCTGCGGATCCATCGCCAACGCCTCGCGGGGCGAGATTCCGAACAGCCCGGCATCGAAATCCGTCGCGCTACGGATGAATCCGCCTTCGATGGCGCTCAGATCGCTTTCGCTGCCGAGGTCCGGGTCGTAGAGCGACTCGATACTCCAGCCCCGGTCACCCGGTAGCGCGGAAATAGCGTCCACTCCCGATGACAGCAGCGCCCACAGATCGTCGGGCGATTCGACATCACCCGGATAGCGGCACGTCGCGGCCACGATGGCGACCGGCTCGTCGAAACCGGCCGCGTCGGTGCGCGCCGTCGATGCCAGGGGTGAACCTGCGAGCTCATCGCGCAGATACGTACCAAGGGCGGTCACCGTCGGGTAGTCGAAGATCAGGGTGCTCGCCAACGCCAGACCCGTTCGGGCGTTGAGCCGATTACGCAATTCGATCGCGGTCAGCGAATCGAAACCCTGTTCCGAGAACGCGGTGGAAACCTCCACCGCTTCCGGACCGGTGTGCCCGAGCACCGCCGCCGCCTCGGCACGCACGATGGCCGTCAGGTGCCTGTCCTGCTCGGCCGCTGACATCCCGTTCAGCACATGGAGCAGCTCGCTGTCCGCACCGGTCCGGTGCGGTGCCTGTTGGGTCGCCCGGACACCGGGGAGATCGGCGATCAACGGGCTCGGCCGCGTGATCGTGAAGGTCTCGGCGAACCATCCCCAATCCATATCCGCCACCGTCACGGTGGCGTCGCCGAGACCGACCGCGTCGACCAGCGCGCGCACAGCCAATTCCGGAGCCATCTCGCGGACCCCGCGGCGCAGCAGCATTTCCTTCGACCCGCGCTGCGTCATGCCACCCCCGCCCCACGCGCCCCAGGCGATCGACGTGGCCGGGAGCCCGAGCTCGTGGCGCCGCAATGCCAAACCATCCAGGTACGCGTTGCCCGCCGCGTACGTCGCGTTCCCGGCGCTGCCCCAGGTGGCGGCACCGGACGAGAACAGCACGAACGCGGCCAACCGACGATCACGAGTCAGCTCGTCCAGATTTCGCGCACCGCGCACCTTGGCCGCGTTCGCGTCGGCGATGGACTCCCTGGTGCACGCATCGAGCGGCTCGAACCTCGCCACACCGGCGGCATGCACGACCGCGGTGAGCGGAAACGCGGTCGGGATCGCGGCCAGTACAGCGGCGACAGATTCCCGATCGGCGACATCACACGCCACAATCGTGACCTCGGCGCCCATCACCCGCAGCTCGGCCGCCAGCTCGGCGGATCCCGGAGCCGATTCGCCGCTGCGGCTCAACAGCAGGAGGTGATCGGCGCCGTTGGTAGCGGCCCAGCGGGCCACATGCGCACCGAGCGCACCGGTACCTCCGGTAATCAGAACCGTGCCGCTCGGGTTCCACGGTGTGCCGGGCTTCGCGGTGCCTTGCACGGGATCCGGAACGAGCCTGCGACCGTACGCACCGTCAGGTCGTACCGCGATCTGGTCCTCGTCCGAGGCGGCGGCGAGCAGTGCAGGCAATCGGCCCACCGCGGCTGGGTCCGACAGGTCCGAGACATCGATCATGCCGCCCCAGCGCCGCGGATACTCGAGTGCGGCAACCCGCCCCAATCCCCACAATTGCGCTTGCGCGGGACTCGACATGGCCCCGATCGAAACCGCTCCACTGGTCAGGCACCACAGCCGGGCCGAGATCCCGGCATCGCCGAGAGCCTGGATCAGCACGACCGACGCCGCGAGTCCGACCGTCAGCTCGGGCCGAACGGGATCGATAGGCTCGTCGAGTCCCATCAGCGAGACGACACCGGCCAGTTGTCCCGCTTGCTCCAGCACATCCCGGAGCCGTTGAGCCGTGTCTTCCCGATCCAGGCCGTCGAGGTCCATCGGCATCACCGTCGCCCCAGCGGCTGTCATCGCGGCCCGCAGAATACCGACCTGCTCGGTGTCCGAACCGATCAGCAGCCACGTTCCAGTCGGGCGTGCCGTCGGCACGGCGAGTTCCTGCCACCGCTCACGCAAGCGCCAGGAATCCACGAGTGCGGAATCGTGCCGCTGACGCCGCCAGGCGGCCAAGCCGGGAAGGATTCCGGTCGCCAGCTCGGTGTCGACGCCGAGACCGGTGGCCAGTGCCGTGGCATCGGCGCGTTCGACGACCTCCCAGAACTCGCTGTCGAAGGCGGTGGTTTCGTCGGTGGGCGGGAGCGCGGCGGTCTGTTCCAGCCAGTACCGCTGCCGCTGAAACGGGTAGGTGGGCAATTCGACCCGGCTGGCCACTGGGAAGAACGGGCTCCAGTCGACCCCGACGCCGTGGGCGAACGCCTGCGCCAGCGCGGTGGTCATGCGGTCCATGCCGCCGGAGTCACGACGCAGCGAACCGAGTGCGATCGCGGGCCGGTCGGCCGCCTCGATCGTCTCCTCGATCGCGGGTACGAGGACAGGATGCGAACTCACCTCGATGAAGAACCGATAACCCCCGACCAACAACTCCTCCACCGCCCCATGGAAACCCACCGGCCGCCGCAGATTCTCCACCCAATACCCGGCATCGAGCTCCGAACCATCAAGCAACCCCCCACGCACCGTCGACCGCAACGGCACCCGACCACACCGCGCGACCACCCCAACCAACTCACCACGCAACCGGTCAGCGATCACATCCACCTGCGACGAATGCGACGCATAATCCACCTCCACCCGACGCGCCCGAACCCCCGCCGCCACGCACTCGGCGAGCACCTCGTCCAACGCGGCGTTGTTGCCCGAAACCACCGTGCCCACAGGGCCGTTCACCGCAGCCACCGACACCTGATCACCGAACCGCGCGATCAACCGCTCCACTCGAGCCACCGGCAAAGCAATCGAAACCATCCCCCCGCGCCCGGACAGTTCCTCCGCGATCACCCGACTACGACCGACAACAACACGCGCACCATCAACCAAACTCAACGCACCCGACACACACGCCGCCGCGATCTCCCCCTGCGAATGCCCCACCACCACATCCGGCACCACACCGAACGACTCCCACACCGCCGCCAACGACACCATCACCGCGAAACTGACCGGCTGCACAACCTCCACCCGATCAAACAAAACCTCCCCACCAGCAACAACATCCAACAACGACCAACCCGTCAACGGATCCAACACCGCAGCACACTCAGCCATCCGCGCCGCGAAAACCGCACTCTCCCCCAACAACTCCCGACCCATCCCCACCCACTGCGCACCCTGCCCCGGAAACACGAAGACCACACGACCCGGGCGCGCAACCCCACTGATCACATTCAGCGCGCTCTGCCCGTTCGCGATCGCCGCCAGATCCGCCTGGGGGTTCGTGGTGGCATCGGCCACGACGACCGCCCGATGCGGCAGCAGCGCCCGTGTCGAGGTCAGCGAGTAGGCCACGTCCGCGAGATCGATTTCGGGACCATCCGCCAGCAATGCGGACAGTCGTCCGGCCTGTGCCGCCAGGGCCTCTCGGGAACGCGCGGACACCACGATCGGCACGACCGCGGGTTCGCCGACGCGCTCCACCGGTACTGCCTCCGGCACCGGCGATTGTTCGAGAATGAGGTGCACATTGGTGCCGGAAGCACCGAACGAGGACACCGCGGCGCGGCGTGGACGATCCACCGTCGGCCACGGCCGCGATTCGGTCACCAACTCGACCGCGCCCGAGGACCAGTCCACCTTCGGCGTCGGTTCGTCCACGTGCAACGTGGCAGGCACCTGCCCGCGGCGCAGTGCCTCCACCATCTTGATCACGCCGGCCACACCCGCGGCCGCCATCGTGTGACCGATATTCGACTTGATCGACCCCACGAGCAGCGGGCGGTCATCCGGACGATCCTGCCCATACGTCGCCAGCAGGGCCTGTGCCTCGATCGGATCACCCAGCACCGTTCCGGTGCCGTGCGCCTCCACCACGTCCACATCGGCGGCGGTCAATCGTGTGTTGTCCCATGCCGCCCGGATAACCCGCTGCTGCGACGGGCCGTTCGGCGCGGTCAGGCCGTTCGAGGCACCGTCCTGGTTGACCGCGCTGCCGCGCACGATCGCCAACACCGGGTGACCGTTGCGACGCGCGTCCGAGAGTCGTTCCACCAGAAGAAGGCTCACGCCCTCACCCCACGCGGTGCCATCGGCACCGGCCGCGAACGACTTGCAGCGACCGCTGGAGGACAGGGCGTCCTGGGTTGAGAACTCGGCGAACACACTCGGTGTCGACATCACGGCGACACCACCCGCGAGAGCCAGCGAGCATTCGCCACTGTTCAGCGCGCGTGCCGCGAGGTGCAAGGCCACCAATGACGACGAACACGCGGTGTCGACCGTGATCGCCGGTCCCTCCAACCCGAGTGTGTACGACACGCGGCCCGACAGCACACTGCCCGCGCTGCCGGTCAACAGGTACCCCTCGGTCTCGGCACCGCCGAAGGCCGCCTTGACCGCGTGGTCGTGCGACGTCCCGCCGACGAAGACGCCGGTCCGGCTGCCTCGCACCGACTGTGGATCAATACCAGCGCGCTCGAGCACCTCCCAGGCGGCCTCGAGGAGCAACCGCTGCTGTGGATCCATCGCCAGGGCTTCTCGTGGTGAGATCCCGAACAGTTCCGCGTCGAAATCCGCGGCGTCGTGGACGAATCCACCCAGGATGGGGTTCGCCGTGCGTCCACCGCTCGCGCCATCGCGTCCCCAGCCCCGATGAACGGGTGGTTCGCCGATCGCGTCGACGCCCGAGGACACCAGCTCCCACAGCGCCTCGGGCGAATCGGCGCCGCCCGGCAGCCGGCAACTCATCGCGACGATGGCCACCGGCTCGTCCGATCCCGACTCGACTTCCTGCAGCCGCTTGCGAGTAGCCTGCAGATCCGCCGTCACGCGCTTGAGGTACTGACGCAGCTTGTCCTCGTTACCCACAGCAGAGACCTTTCCCATTTTGTTCGCGACCAGTGTCAGAAACCCATCGGTTCTGCGACTAGACAGTTGGCGCCACTCGGGCATCGGTGGACGACGACAGCAATTTCACATCGGACTCGACCATGTCGGTCACCAGCTCCTCGAACGAAATCGAGGGCTGCCAGCCGAGTTCTCGCTGCGCCTTTCCGAAATCGGCGCACAAGAGGTCGACCTCAGCCGGACGTACCAGTGCCGGATCGACCACCACGTGGTCTTTCCAATCCAGCCCGACGGCCGAGAACGCGAGTTCCACGAAACGGCGGACGGTGTGTATCCGGCCGGTGCCGATGACATAGTCGCCCGGTTCGTCCTGCTGCACCATGAGATGCATCGCGCGCACGTAGTCGCCCGCGAATCCCCAATCCCGCTGAGCGTCCAGATTTCCGAGTCGCAACTCTTGCGCCAAACCGAGTTTGATACGCGCCACGCCGAGCGTTACCTTCCGTGTCACGAATTCTGCGCCGCGGCGCGGCGATTCGTGATTGAAGAGAATTCCAGAGGATGCATGCATTCCATAGGACTCACGATAATTCTGCGTGATGTAGTGCCCGTAAGTCTTGGCAACCCCGTAGGGACTACGCGGGTGAAAGGGCGTCAACTCGTTCTGCGGAGTTTCCCGGACCTTGCCGAACATCTCCGAGGAGGACGCTTGATAGAAGCGGGTCTGCGTTCCGCTGGCCGATTTCGCCTGCGAGGCGCGCACACCACTGACAATTCTGATGGCTTCGAGAATACGCAGGACACCCATCCCGGTGACCTCCGCGGTGATCTCGGCCTGTTGCCACGACAGTGGAACGTATGAAATCGCGCCGAGGTTATAGACCTCGTCCGGAGCGACCATTTCGACCGTGGATACCAAATTGCCCTGATCGAGTAGGTCGCCGCGCACGAATCGAATGCTCGGAACCAAATGCGGCGCCAAGGGCAGACGAGGCTCCATCTGCCCGCGCACCATACCCCACACCTCGTAGCCCTGCTCGAGCAGGTGTTCGGCCAAGTAGGAGCCGTCCTGGCCGGTGATCCCGGTGATCAATGCACGTTTAGTCATGGCGCTCTGCTGTCTCCAACCATCGGTGTGAGGGGGTAGGCCCGGTCCGCTCAGGCAATGCGCGCATCCACGACATCGAATCGATCCGACCTCGGCAAATCCGGCATATACGAACTGAAATATATCGACGCCCACCCCTACCGTGACACCCCTGCGGTCCCCCTCAGCATGGCCGCGAGCAGGCTTCCTGCCGTGCTGTGGCGATCAAGTCACCGGCCACAAAGACACCGCCCGCGGATCGATGACTTTCACCCAACGCACCAGCCTTTTCGCGGAATTCCGGCTCGTTCAGCAATCGAATCAGTGCCCGCTGGATGTCGGCCGACCGGAGGTTCAGCGCATGCGGAACCGCCAATCCGGCGCCGCTCTCGACGACCCGGGCGGCGTAGTCATGGCAATCTACCCAGAAAGGCATCACCAACAGCGGCTTACCGAAGAACAAGCCTTCGTTCACGCCGTTTCCGCCACCGTGGTTGAAGAATACCTTCACGTTGGGGTGTGCCAGTACACCGAGCTGCGAAGGAACCCACGCCTCGATTCGAAGATTTTCCGGCAGCCGCGCCGGCAACAGCGCCTGCTGATCGGCCGGTAATTTCCACAGGACATGATGCTCCGGCCCGAGCGCTTCGACGACATCGAGAATTACGCCGAGCTGCGCCCGGTCCAGCCGCATGATCGTCCCGAAGCCGATGTACACGATCGATTCGCACGCATCGAGCCAGGCGTCCAGCTCGTTGTCCGCGGAAGAAGTCTCGTGCTGATCCGCCGGGATCATCGCACCGACCAATCGAAGGTGCTCGGGCATTGCCTCGAACGGAACTTCGAAATCAGCAACAGTGAAGCTCAGCACCTCATGAGCGAGATCGGAATATTTCGATGGCAGGCCATGCGGGTTGGGCACACCGGCTTCCTTTCGCCGCCGGGCGAGCGGCGCGGCCTTGCGCATCAGCGACGGCTTGAAGAGCGCGAGCCGACTGCCCACATAGAAGGAGATATTGGCGATGCGCTGCGCGAGGTTCATGTTTCTCGGCAGTCCACTGAACGGTGCCGGATACGCCAACGGAAGCCGTTCGAAGTACACGCTGCTGATGGGGATGGGAACCGTCATGACATAGGGGATCCCATGCATCAGGGCAGCGTCCATCGCCCAGGTGCTCGATGAATCGGCGACCACCAGCGCCGGCCGTAGCCGGTCCAGCTGTTCCATCAGGGTGCTGTACTTGGTCCAGACGTCGTCGGCGTCGGATACCGCGTCAAGGAAGGCGCTGAACCGGCTGAGCATGGATCCGGAGCCCAGCGCCCGATAGGTTTCGTCGCTCCAGTTCGACGGGTCGAGTTCGGGCTTGCGCGCGCCTACCGAGACGAAGCGGATCGGTTCGAGTCCACCCTGATTCTCGATGTCACCCTTGCGGTCGTCGGTCGACGCGAACCACAGGCCGGGCTCTCCCCGCCGGGCGAGTTCGCCGGCGATCGTCAGCAACGGATTGATCAAACCGGAATCCGGATTGGCCGCGAAGAGGATTCCCCCCGCTGTCGTGTCGTTCATACTTGTCTCCCCTTCAGATCGTCTTGCGCGAACCGGCCGTTCACGACACGCCCAAGTCGTTGTCGATGAGATCGAAGATCTCGTCATCGGTCGCGGCGTCGAGGCCCGCCGCGTCGTCGGCCTCGTCCAGCGCGGCTTCGCCGAGTTTCGCCAGCAGCGTCTGCAGTCGAATCGAGAGCTTCGCCTTCGTCTCGGCATCGCAGTTCGCCACGGCGACTTCCCTGCCGAGCCTGTCGAATTCGTCCAGGATCGACAGCTCACCCGAACCACTGTCGAGTTCGGCCACGAGGAAGTCCGCCACGGCGGTCAGCGTCGGGTAGTCGAAGACCAGCGTCGCGGGCAAGGCCGTTCCGGTGGCGCTGGACAGCCGGTTCCGGAACTCCACCGCGGTCACCGAGTCGAACCCGAGGTCGGTGAACGGCCGGTCCATATCGTCGGTGTGCGCGCCGGAATACCCGAGTACCGAGCCGATTTGCTCGCTGACGATGGTGGAAAGAAGGTGGCGGCGCTCCGCGCGGGGCAGCCCGGCCAGGCGCTGCCGCAACGCGGACTCGACGCCGGACTCCGGATCACCGTGCTGATCCTGAAGAGCCCGTACCGCTTCCGGGATTTCGCTGATCAGCGGGCTCGGCCGGGTGAAGGTGAACGGCCCAGCGAATCGTGGCCAGTCGATGTCGGCGACGGTCAATTGGGTTTCGCCGTGCTCGACGGCGTGCAGCAGCGCGCCGAAGGCGAGTTCCGGGTTCATCGGGCGGACGCCACGGCGAAGCAGCGCTTCCTGTGCGGAGTCGTTCGCGGTCATGCCACCGCCGCCCCAGTTGCCCCACGCGACCGTCGTCGCGGCGAGACCGGCCGCTTGTCGATATCTGCCGAGACCGTCGAGGAAGGCGTTACCCGAGGCATAGGCGGCGTTGCTCGCGCTCCCCCACGATGCCGAGCCGGACGAGAACAGCACGAAGGCCGCCAGGTCGAGCCCGCTGGTCAGGTCGTGCAGTGCGAGCGCGCCGTCCACCTTCGCCGATACCGCGTCCGCGAACTCGCCGATCGTCGTCTCCGCGAGCATGCCCTCGACCGGCACGCCCGCGGCATGCACCACCGCGGTGAGCGGGTGTTCCGTGGGGATCTCCGCGAGCAATGTCGCCAGGGTGTCCCGATCCGCGGCGTCACAGGCGGCCAGTGTCACTGTCGCACCCGAGCCGCGCAGTTCGGCAGCCAGTTCGGCCGCCCCGGGGGACTCCGCCCCACGCCGGCTGATCAGCAGCAGATGCTCGGCGCCATTGCCCGCCGCCCACCGCGCGACCCTGCTGCCGAGCGCGCCGGTCGCGCCGGTCACCAGCACCGTACCGGCTGGTTTCCAGGGTGCCTCTGGGCTGGTGACGGGCTCCGGCGCACGGGTGAGGCGTCGCCCGTAGGCCCGCGCACCGCGGAGCGCGAGCTGGTCTTCGCCCGCGCTGTCTCGCAGCAGACCGACCAGATTCGCGACAGCGGCCTGGTCCGGATTCGGGGGAAGATCGACCAGACCGCCCCACCGTCGCGGGTACTCGAGCGCGGCCACCCGGCCCAGGCCCCAGATCGGGGACTGCGCGACACCGAGCACCCGGTCGCCGGCGACCGCGGACATCGCGTCCGTGGTGACACACCAGACCCGGGTGTCCACCGCGCGATCGTGCAGGGCTTGCAGGAGTGCCACGGTGCTCACGAATCCGTTCACGAGCACTCGATGCTGTTCGTCGGCCCGCTCGTCGACGGCAAGCAGGGACAGCACGCCGTCGAGCGCGGGAGATTCCCCGAGGAGCTCTGCCAGTGCCTCCCGGGTGATCCCCGCCGGCACCACCTTCGAGTCGACATCCGCGGTACGACGCAGGGTTTCGACGATCGGCTCGGCCAACCGCTGATCGATGCGGTCGGGCAGCAGCACCAGCCACCTGCCCCGCGGACCGGTCTCGCCGACGGTGACAGGCGCCCAGGTCTCCCGGTAACGCCAGTCCGCGACCACCGAATCGTCGAGACGTCGCCTGCGCCATGCCATCAGGCCGGGGAGCACCTCGCCCAGTAGTGCCGCGTCCACGTTCATGGAGCCGGCCAACGATCCGAGGTCACCGTTCTCGACCGTCTCCCAGAACGCGGTGTCGGCGCTGTCGGCATGCGAAGGTTCCGCGGCGACGAACTCCGGCCAGTAGCGCCGGTGCTGGAAGGCGTACGTCGGCAACTCGACCCGGTGGAACTCACCGGTCGCGGTTCGCGCCGACCAGTCGACGTCGTGTCCGTGCACGAACAATTCCGCGAGCGCGCTGAGCACCGTCTCGGGTTCGTCCCGACCCGCACGCAGCGCCGGAACGATGACCGTCGGCTGGTCGGGGTCGAACGCGAGGTTGGACGCCACGACTCCCGTCAATGTCGCGTCCGGGCCCACCTCGAGGAAGCTGTTCACCCCGTGCGCGGCCATGGTGGTGATGCCGTCCGCGAACCGCACCGCCGCCCGCGCCTGCTCGACCCAGTATTTCGGCGATCCCAGCTGCTCGGCCGTCATCAACCCACCGGTCCGGTTGGACACCATCGGCACCACCGCCTCGGCGAATTCGACTGTCGCGCACTCGCGCTCGAACTCCGCCAGCATCGGTTCCATCAGTGGCGAATGGAACGCGTGCGAAACAGCGAGCCAGGTGATCTTGCGCCCGGTGGCGGCGAAACGGCCCGCGACCGCGTCGACCGCCGTGCGCGCGCCGGACACCACGACCGACGTCGGACCGTTCACCGCGGCGAGGCTGACCGACTCGGAAAGCTCCTCCACCACTTCGGCTTCGGTCGCCTGGATGGCCGCCATCGCGCCGCCTTCCGGCAAGGCCTGCATCAACCGGCCCCGCGCCACGACCAACCGCGCCGCGTTCGTCACCGACAGCGCGCCCGCGGCACAGGCCGCGGTGATCTCGCCGACCGAGTGACCGATGACCAGATCGGGCACCACACCGAACGACCGGATGAGCTGGAACAGCGCGTACTCCACCGCGAACAAGCCCGGCTGAGCGAATTCCGTCCGATCCAGACCCTCCGCGCGCTCGGGTTCGAACACGATGTCGCGCAACGACTTCCCCAGCAGCGGATCAGCCACCTCGCACACCTCGTCGAAGGCCTCGGCGAATATCGGGAAGGCCGCGTACAACTCGCGACCCATACCCGCTCGCTGGGCGCCCTGACCCGAGAAGACGAAGGCGAGCTTGCCCGGTCGCCGCCGTCCGCTGAGCACTCGAGCAGACGAGTCGCCGCGTGCGACCGTGGCGAGGCCATCGAGCAACTCGGCCCGATCCCGTGCGATGACAACCGCCTGGTGATCCAGCGCGGCTCGCGCAGTGCGCAGCGACCAGGACAGGTCCGCCTGCGCGACGTCCGGCGCGGCTTCCAGATGCGACAGCAGCCGCGAACTCTGCGCCCGCAGCGCCGCCGCGGACCTGGCGGAGACGACGAACGGCAGTTGGGCCGCCGAGTCCGGGGCCGGAACCACCGCCACGACCGGCTGCTCGGGCGCCTGCTCGAGGATCACATGCGCGTTGGTTCCGCTGATTCCGAACGACGACACCGCCGCTCGCCGATCGCGCCCGGTCTCCGGCCAGGGCCGGGTACTGGTCACCAACTCGACCGCGCCCGTTGACCAATCCACCTCCGGCGTCGGCTCCTCGGCGTGCAAGGTCGCCGGCACCACTCCGCGTCGCAGCGACTCGACCGCCTTGATCACGCCGGCCACACCAGCGGCGGCCTGGCTGTGGCCGATGTTCGACTTGATGGACCCCAGCAACAACGGCCGATCCGCCGGCCGACCACGGCCGTAGGTGGCCAGCAGCGCCTGCGCCTCGATCGGGTCGCCCAGCGCGGTACCGGTGCCGTGCGCCTCCACGACGTCGATATCGGCGGGTGACAGGGACGCACGGCGCAACGCGTCGCGAATGACCCGTTGCTGCGCCGGGCCGTTCGGCGCCGTCATGCCGTTCGAGGCACCGTCCTGGTTGACGGCCGAGCCACGGAGCACGGCCAGCACCCGATGACCGTTGCGGGTCGCGTCGGAAAGCCGTTCGAGCACAACCCAACCGACGCCCTCGGCGAACGCCATGCCATCCGCCGATGCCGAGAAGGCCTTACACCGGCCGTCTTTCGCGAGTGCGCGCTGCTGGGAGAACCCGATGAACCCGGCCGGCGACGACATCACCATCACTCCACCCGCGAGCGCGAGGGAGCATTCGCCGGAGCGCAGGGCCTGCGCCGAAAGGTGCATGGCGACCAGCGACGACGAGCATGCCGTGTCCACGGTGACCGCGGGCCCTTCGAGACCGAACACGTACGACACCCGGCCCGACAGCACGCTCGACAGGCTGCCCGTCATCGCCAGCCCGTCGAGCGTGCCGACCTGCCCCCCGCCCGCCTGCGGCGCGGGGTTGGCTCCCACGAAGACACCGGTCCGGCTGCCGCGCATCGTCAGCGGGTCGATCCCGGAGCGTTCGAAGGCTTCCCACGCTGTTTCGAGCAGCAGGCGCTGCTGCGGATCCATGACCGTGGCCTCGCGCGGCGAGATGCCGAAGAATGCCGCGTCGAAATCCGCGACCGCCTCGAGAAAGCCACCGTGCCGCACATAGGAGGTGCCCACATGCGCGGGATCAGGGTGGTACAGATTCTCGACGTCCCAGCCGCGGTCGGTGGGGAATCCGGAAATGGCGTCGACCCCGTCGGCCGCGATACGCCACAGGTCCTCGGGTGAGCCGACACCACCCGGGTAGCGACAGGCCATCCCGACGATGACGATCGGATCGTCCTCGCTCGCTATCGGCTCGTCCGGGGCCGACGCGCTCGTCGCG
Source organism: Nocardia sp. NPDC060259 (assembly GCF_042728775.1). Lineage (NCBI taxonomy): Bacteria > Bacillati > Actinomycetota > Actinomycetes > Mycobacteriales > Nocardiaceae > Nocardia > Nocardia sp. NPDC060259. The sequence continues at coordinate 4,254 of NZ_JBHXAY010000107.1, read as the reverse complement.
TCGAGGCCGAACGCCTCGGCGATCAGGTAGCGAGCCAGGTCCGTCGCGGTCGGATAGTCGAAGACCATGGTCGAGGGCAACTTCAGCCCCGTCGCCTCGACGAGACGATTGCGCAGTTCCACCGCGGTGAGCGAGGTGAAACCGAGCTCCTGGAAGGCGCGATCGGGCGCGACGTCCTTCGAGCCGGCGTGACCGAGCACCACCGCCACCTCGGTGCGGACCTGCTCGAGCACCAGAGCCTCACGCTCCGATCCGATCGCCTTCGAGAGACGCTCTCGCAGTGGCGATTCGACGGCGACGTCGGCACCGTCCGACTGATGCTCGGCGAGCACGCGCCGAACCTGTGGCAGTGTGCCGAGCAGCGGACTGGGACGTGACATGGTGAACAGCGGAACGAAGTTCTCCCACTTGACATCCGCGAGCAGCAGGAAGGTCTCGTCGTCGTCCAGTGCGGCATGCATGCCCGCGAGCGCGAGGTCCGGGTCCATCGGCGGCAACCCGTGCCGGGTTTGCCGCTCGCCCACGACCATTCCCTCGACGATGTTGCGGCTGTCCCACATGTTCGGTGTTCCCCACACACCCCACGCGATGCTGATCGCGGTACGTCCGCGGGCGCGCCGACGCTCGGCCAACGCGTCGAGGTGCGCGTTGGCGGCACCGTACGCGCCGTGGGCGCCACTACCCCAGACACCGGCCACCGAGGAGTAGAGCACGAACGCGTCGAGCTCGATGTCCTCGGTCAGCTCGTCGAGATGGACCGCGCCGTCGACCTTGGCGCACATCATCCGGTCGAATTCCTCGACCGTCGTCCCGGGAAGTGACGCGATCTCGAGCGAGGCGGCGGTGTGCACGACCATCCGCAACGGAAGGTCGTCGCCATCCGCGAGCGTCACGACTCCCGCGACCGCGTCCCGGTCGGTGATATCGCAGGCCACGATGGTGACCTGCGCGCCGAGCTCACGCAGTTCGGAAGCCAGTTCGGCAGCGCCTTCGGCGGCCGGACCGCGACGACTGGCCAGCACCACCCGTTCGGCACCGTGCCGAACGGCCCACCGTGCCGTGAGCGCGCCGAGGGTTCCGGTACCCCCGCTGATCAAGGTCGTGCCGCTGGTCCGCCAGGCCGGGATGCCCGCGACCTGCTTCCCGGTCGGCGCGGGCACGATCCGGCGGGCCAGCACACCGTTTCCGCGGACCGCGACCTGGTCTTCGCCATGGGTACCGGTGAGTACCGCCCGAAGCCGGGCAAGGGTTCGGTCATCGAGGGTCGCGGGCAGGTCGACGAGCCCACCCCAGCGCTGAGCATGCTCGAGCCCGGCGACCGGCCCGAGCCCCCACAGCTCGGCCTGGACCGGATCGGGTGCCGCCGAGGCGACCGCCCCGCGGGTCACCAGCCACAACGGCGCCGCCACGCCGGCGTCACCCAGTGCCTGGATCAGGGCGAGCGTCGCCGTCGTCGAGTTGCCGACGGAGGCGATTCCCGCGACGGTGTCGAACTCGGCCAGCGCTTCGGCCAGCGCGCGCCGGTCGGTCGTTTCCACCTCGAATACGCGCGCATCGGCCAGGGTTCTCGCCACCGCGACCGCATCGCTGTCCGCGGCGCGCCCGGCTGGTACGACAACCAGCCAGTGCCCCGGCGTCGCACCCGACAGCTCGACCGGATGCCAGTCCACGCGGTAACGCCAGGAATCCAGTACCGAGGCGTCCCGTCGGCGCCGGCGCCAGGCGGACAGGCCAGGAAGGACCTCGGTGGCCACCTGGGCATCGATCTCGAGACCCGCCGCCAAGGTCGCCACATCCTCGCTCTCGACCGCGTCCCAGAACTCGGCGTCGAGCTCGTCCGAGGCCGGAATCTGTCCAGCCGGTGCTGATTCCAGCCAGTACCGCTGACGCTCGAACGGATAGGTCGGCAGGGCCACACGGCCCGCGCCGGTCAGCAGCGAACTCCAATCCACCCGCCGGCCGCACACCTGGGCCTCGGCGAGTGAACGGATCAGGCGATCCAGATCGCCATCGTCGCGCCGAATCGAACCGACCGCCAGCGCCGGCTGGTCCGCAGCCTCGATCGCCTCCTGGATCGCGGGCACCAGCACCGGATGTGAGCTGACCTCGATGAAGAACCGGTAATTCTCGGCGAGCAGCTTCGAGATCGCCGGGAAGAATCGCACCGGTTGCCGAAGATTGTCGATCCAGTATCTGACGTCGAGCTCCGACCCGTCGAGCAGCCGCCCGCGCACCGTCGACAGGACAGGTATCCGCCCGCGCATCGGAACCACACCCGACAGCTCGTCGGTCAATCGCTCGGCGATCACGTCCACCTGCGCGGAATGCGACGCGTAATCGACTTCCACCCGGCGCACCCGAACTCCGGCGGCGCGGCACTCCGCGACGACCTCGTCGAGCGCGGTATCGCCGCCCGAGATCACGGTGCCGGCCGGGCCGTTCAGGGCGGCGATCGACAGTTCGTCGCCGAAGCGGGCGATCAGTTGTTCCACCCGGGCCACCGGCCAGCCGATCGAGACCATGCCGCCACGCCCGGACAGTCCTTCCGCGATGATCCGACTGCGGCCGACGACGACGCGTACTCCGTCGGCGAGACTCAACGCCCCCGCGACACACGCCGCGGCGATCTCGCCCTGCGAATGCCCGACCACCACATCCGGCACGACCCCGAAGGACTCCCACACCGCTGCCAGGGAGACCATGACCGCGAACGACACCGGTTGCACGACGTCGACCCGGTCGAGCGCATCCTGCCCGCCGGCAAGAGCGTCGAGCAAGGACCAACCGGTCAGCGGGTCCATCAGCGCGGCGCATTCGGCGACGCGCGCGGCGAACACGGGATTCGTCCGGATCAGCTCGCGCCCCATACCCGCCCATTGGGCACCCTGACCGGGGAACACGAACGCCGTCTTGCCCGACCGCACCCGCCCGGTGATCAGGTCGGCCGCGGAGTCTCCCCTGGCCAGGGAATCCAGCGCCGCGGCCAGCTCGACACGGTCCCGGCCGATCACCACCGCCCGCTCGTCGAGGGCGGCACGAGTGGCCGCGAGCGACCACGCCAGATCGCGGAGGGACGTGCCTTCGTCCAGGAACTTCACCAACCTCGCGGCCTGCTCCCGCAGGCCACCCGTGGTCCTCGCGGACAACACGAAGGGCAATGGCGACGACGGCTCAGGTTGCGCCACAGCCGTTTCCGTCGCGGATTCCGGAGCCTGTTCCAGGACCACGTGCGCATTGGTACCGCTGACCCCGAAGGACGAGACACCGGACCGGCGCCGCCGACCGGACTCCGGCCACGGCACCGCCTCGGTCGCGAGACGCACCGCGCCCGCCGACCAGTCGACGTGCGGCGTCGGCGCGTCGAGGTGCAGGGTTCGGGGCACCACCCCGTGGCGCATCGCCTCGACCATCTTGATCACTCCCGCGACACCCGCCGCGGCCTGCGCATGACCGATATTGGATTTCAGCGAGCCCAACCAGACCGGACGGTCCTCGGGGCGTTCCTGCCCGTAGGTCGCGATCACCGCCTGCGCTTCGATGGGATCACCCAGCGTGGTGCCCGTCCCATGGGCCTCGACCACGTCGACGTCCGAGACCGACAGTCCCGCGTTGCGGAGCGCCTGCCGGATGACTCGCTGCTGCGACGGCCCGTTGGGCGCGGTCAGGCCATTCGAGGCGCCATCCTGGTTCACGGCGGTGCCGCGCACGAGCGCCAGCACCGGGTGCCCGTTGCGACGCGCGTCCGACAACCGCTCCAGCAGTACCAGACCGGCGCCCTCGGACACACTGGTGCCGTCCGCGCTCGCCGCGAACGACTTGCTCCGACCATCAGCGGCCAGGCCACGTTGCCGCGAGAACTCGATGAAGGTGCCCGGAGTGGCCATGACGGTGACACCGCCGGCGAGCGCCATGTCGCATTCGCCGGTCCGCAACGCCTGCACAGCGGAATTCATCGCCACGAGCGAGGAAGAACAGGCCGTATCGACCGTGACCGCCGGGCCCTCCAACCCGAAGGTGTACGAAATCCGTCCGGAGACAACGCTTCCCGAGACACCCGTCGCCAGGAACCCCTCGACACCCTCCGGCAGGTCACGAACCTGGGCACCGTAGTCGTGGTACATGACGCCCGCGTAGACGCCGGTTCCGGCACCTCGCAAGGACAGCGGATCGATACCCGCCCGCTCGAACGCCTCCCAGGCGAGCTCGAGCAGTACCCGTTGCCGTCCTGCCCTACCTGGAGCGGCGCGAGGACGG
>NZ_JBHXAY010000106.1:0-21992 GCF_042728775.1 Nocardia sp. NPDC060259 | reverse complement strand
GAGGGGTGAGGTCGCTGTGCCACCTCACCCTGCAGCAGACCCGCACTTGCCAGAAGTAACACTTGAACCCGTGCCTACCGATGGTCAGGCCGCCGCGCAGGCGCTGGACGGTCCGGTCGCCGGCGGAGGAGCTAACCGAGTGGAACGACGGCGCGTATGTTCCAGCGGTAGCTGTGGCCATCTCGTCTGAGCACCACCAACTCGACATGGTTCACGCGCACTATGGCAGGTCCGGTGTTTCGCAACGCTGCGACTGCTTCGATGAGCTCAGCTGCGGCTCGGTCGGTGTTGTTGTAGGCGATTCCCAGATGCGGCCGGAAGCGGGAACCGCGTGATCCTGTCGGGGCGGAGAGGCTCGGGATCGACTCCGAGGTGGATGCCCGGAGGATTCGGTGCAGGTCGAGTAGCGGATCCCACGGTGACACCGAGAATCGGACTGCGCTGCGGGAGCCGCTCAGCGGGCCGATGGTGAGGTCGAAGGGCTTCACGTCTGCCAGTCTCGCTCGCGCGAGCGAGACCAGGTTGTCGATCTGCTCGTCGGTGACTGTCGTCGTACTGCCTATCCCCGCGATGGTGAGGTGCAGGGCGTCCAGCGGCACGCTGTCGAGTTCGTCTTGTGTCAGGGCGTTTTGGCACTCGGCAGCGAGTTCGATCAGTTCAGGGGTGTCGAAGGTGAGGTACCAGTAGTACCCCGTGTGTTCCGGAGCCCACTGCTTCACCGACCAGTGGTCCCGGAGGAAGTCGATTTCGGCGTAGGCGTTCCAGTCGTTTCGCGCGATGGCATCCGTGTCCGATGTCGAGTCCGGCAGCAGCTTGGGAAACGGGCCACTCGATGTCATGCCGGCAGGCTGCCTCTCGATGTTGGATTTCTCGGCGATTCTACGGCGTGCGGCTTGGATCGCCCACTGCGACGACGCTTCTCCGCCGATGTCAAGGGACTTCGGCCATAGAACATCAACGGTGGAACGTCGGTTCACATGTATCTGTGTTTTTGTTTTCGTTGCTGTGCACAGATATTCGCGAAATTGTGGTCAGGGGCGGGACGAGGCGGCATTCTCGGAGGCTGAGAGCTACGCGTTGTTCAGGAGCCACATGACTGTCCGAAGTGACCGTGAAGGTGGGGTGCCTGAGACGCTGCCTGCGTTACAGAGTTTGCCCGCCGATGAAGCCAGGGATTTGTTCGAGTTGATGCGGGCGGCGGTGACGTTCGAGGCTGCGGCGCTGGACAAGTCGATCGACTCGATGGTCGGGGCGTTGCCTCGGCCGTTGCGTGCGGTGACGAAGAAGATCATGTTCGGCGGCAGATGACTGATTTGACGACGCGGGCGCAGTTGGTTCTGCTGGCTCGCACGCTGCATGTTCATCCTCAGCGGGTGCAGCATCTGCGGTATCTGGGGGCCGATCGGCTACATGAGTTGCAGCAGCAGATTTCGGGTGTGCTGTTCGAACAGCACACCGAGACCTTTCGGCGGATCAGTGCGTTGGTGCCGTTCATTCCGTTGTCCATCTCGATTCCGTTGGTGCAGAGGCTGGTTCCACCGATGACTACCGGGCGGGCGGCGGGATCTGTCGGGGTGGAGCATCCGGTCAAGGCTGCCGAGACGCTGATGATGCTCGATCCGAGGTATGCGGCGGACTGTGCGCCGTATCTGGATCCGCGGGCCATCGAGCAGCTGTCGGATGTGGCGCCGCCTGGGCCGATCGTCGAGATCGTGAACGAGCTGCTTCGCCGGTGTGACTATGTGACTGCTGGGCCCTTTTTGTCTTGTGCCACACCGGAGTTGATTGCAGCTGTGGAGGCGGGTGTCCCTGACGACGCGGGGCTGATCCACTCGGCCGCCTATTCCTATGACGTCGACATCCTCAGCGCCGTGATCCGGCAGCTGCTCGACGGGCCGCACCGGCGGATTCCGCGGATGGTGCATGCGGTGATGTCAGGCCGCCCCGCGCTGCAACATGCTGCGCTGTCGGTGTTTTCACGGTGTGCGCCGGATGTGATCTACCGGGTGGGCGATGTGCTGTTCGGCAATGCGCGGCCTGTCGAGGTCGCCAACCTGGTCAGGAATGCGATCGGAGCGGGTGCGGTGCCCGAATTACTCACGCTGGCTGGGCAGCTCACACCTGTCGCGCTGTGGACGCTGGTCGGCAATCCGGTGTTCGACGATCCGGGGGTGGGCGTCGGGCTGGTCGCGCCGCTGGATAGCCGCAGCGACTCGGGTAGTTGGCGCGGGCTGTTCACGTTGATGTCGCGGATGGATGAGCGTGTCAGGAGCGAGGCCGGTTACGCGCTGGCCGCGTTGTCGGATACCGCGGTGGCCGAGCTGCCCGCTCGGGCCACGGAAACCCATTGCTGGCCTGCGTTGCTCGACTTGATTGCGGTCTCGGGGCCCGACGCACAGGCTCGGTTCGGCGCGGTGTGGTCGGGGCTGGGACCCGAGCGGCGAGCTCACCTGCACCGGTGCATCACCGAGCATCGCTACGACTCCCGGTTGGCCGAGATCACGGCGTTGGTGGACCCGGTCGCTGTCGACCAGTTGTTCTTTCGGCGGCGGCGGATGCAGCGGTATCGGCACGGATGACTTCGCGATCTCCGGACAACAGTGAGGTTCGGATCCGGGCGTGTCATCAGCGGCGGGCGAATGTACCAGCACCGAGAAGCACACCGATTGCCGTGAGCGCTTGCTGCACAGCCGGATTCACTCAGGAACGTTGGTGACGTCGTGTTCTGCCAGCTCGGGCGCATGCTTCGCGACGGTTCGGAAGTCGGCATCATGGTGGAGGACGACTAATCCATAGTGCGCGGCAGTCGCTGCGATCATCAGATCGACCGCCGAGGCACTGCGATGCTCACCATGCTGTGCCATCTGACGCTGCACCGAATCTATCCACCGTCCAGCTGTTCTCGGGACCGCTCGATCCGGGTACAGGTCGCTGAACATCTCGCCGATCTCGTCGTACTCCGACGAGTTCCTTGCCGAGTAGAGAAACTCGGCACGCTGCGGATAGCAGGAGGCGACGGCGCCGACCTCGATCGTGTCATACCAGGCCTCGCGCAATATCGGATCAGCGATCAACCGAACGAGAGCCGACGTATCCAGCAGGTAGATCACAGAGCATTCTTCTCAGCCTGGTGACGACGTTCCGCATCCGCGACGGCACCCCACTGCTCCGCCCGCTCGAAGTGCTTCGCGATTCGAGCGGCTCGTTCCTGCCTGGCCGCATAGAACCGGAGTGCGAGGTTGACCGCCTCTTTCTTGGTCTTGGCGTTCGATGTCGCCATGACACGATCTAGAGCATCATCGTCCAAGTCGATCTGCGTTACCGTCATCCCACACCCCCATGTTGGCAATGTTGATAGAATCATACATCACCAACATTGCCCGGACCAGCGAGTATTCCACCAGGGCACGTCGAGCGGGAAAACCGTGCGCCACATTCCGCGATCCGAGCAGCTAGTTCCGCTGGGCCGAGCACAGTGAAGTCGGCTTCGACCTTGCCGAGCAGCAGCAGTGGCCAGTCGAGATTGTCGACCGTCGTTTCGATGCGGGTACGGCCAGGGGTCAGGGCGGTGACGGAGCACCAGCGGCCGATGCGGGATTGGACATCGTCGGCGGGGGCTTCGATGTCGGCGGTGACGGTGTAACCCGTTCGGCGGGAGCCTATTCCGTCGCGGACGAAGGTGGCGGCGTCGGGGGAAGGGAGTTCGCGGGGGCGGAAGCGGATTCCGGTGGTGTGGGAGTCGGTGAGGCGGTCTACGCGGAAAGTGCGCCAGTCGTGGCGGGTCAGGTCATAGGCGACGAGGTACCAGCGGCGGCCTTGGGAGACCAGGCGGTGGGGTTCTACCTCGCGGGGGCTGGTGCGGCCGTCGGCGGCGGTGTAGGTGAAGGTGAGGCGTTCTTCGCCGCGGCAGGTCATGGCCAGGTCGGTGAGGACGGCGGGGTCGACGTCGGAGAGGGGGACGGCGTTCCAACCGGTGGAGACTGTCATCGCGCGCAGGGCGTCGACGCGGCGGCGCAGGCGGGTGGGCAGGACGGTGACGAGTTTGGCCAGGGCGCGGATGGACGGTTCGGCCAGGCCGTCGCCCGCGCCCTGGGAACCCGCTTGCAGGCAGACGGTGATGGCGACGGCTTCGTCGTCGTCGAGGACCAGCGGCGGGAGGGCCGCGCCCGCGGCGAGCTGGTAGCCGCCGTCGACGCCGGGGCGGGCCTCCACGGGATAGCCGAGCTCACGCAGCCGGTCGATGTCGCGGCGCAGGGTGCGCGCCGAAACACCGAGGCGCTCGGACAGTTCGGTGCCCGGCCAGTAGCGATGCGTCTGCAGCAGCGACAGCAGACGGAGGGTGCGTGCGCTCGTGTCGGCCATGTTTTCGATTATGTCCGCAATTGCGGACAGAAACTGGCCGCAATGAGTTCTACCTTGGATTTCACACCGACAACGAAGGGATTCCGCTCATGACCACGCCTACTCTCCTCGACGCCGAGCGCACCGATCTGCTGGAGATGCTCACCAAGCACCGGTACTTCCTGCGCTACACCACCCGCGACCTGACCGACGAGCAGGCCGGGATGCGGACCACCGCCAGCGAGCTGTGCCTGGGCGGGCTGATCAAGCATGTGTCGGCGACGGAAGCGAACTGGGCGAAGTTCATCGTCGACGGGCCCGAAGAAGGCCCCGACTTCGAGTCGATGAGCGAGGAGGAGATCGCCGCGTGGGGCGACATCTTCCGGATGCTGCCCGGTGAGACCCTGGCCGGCGTGCTCGCCGAATACGAGCAGGTCGCGGCGCGGACCGACGAGCTGGTGCGCACGCTTCCCGACCTGAATGTGTCTCAGCCGCTGCCGAAGGCGCCCTGGTTCGAGCCGGACGGGCGCTGGAGCGCCCGCCGGGTCTTCCTGCACATCATGACCGAGACCGCGCAGCACTCCGGCCACGCCGACATCATTCGGGAATCGCTGGATGGAGCGAAGTCGATGGGCTGAGCTCGGCGTGGATGGCCTGGGCCGCCGCGCGATGGTGCGCGGCGGCGTCCGGGTCGGTCGGGTCGAGTACGTCGGCGATGCCCTGGTGCGCCAGCGCTTCCTCGAGGCGGTAGCCGAGTTTCGGTGCCAGCTCCAGGGTTTGGCGGTGCAGGCGCAGCGCTTCGTCGGGAAGTCCGGCCAGACGGCAGGTTTCGGCGTAGCCGTGGAGGAAGTGGATCTTCCAGTGTTCCTCGAACAGGGAGTCGAGCAGGGCGAATGCCTCGCGGTGGCTGGCGAGGGCTTCGTCGTAGCGGCCCATCCGGCGCAGTGCGACGCCCTGGCAGTTCAGGCACCAGGCTTCGTTGTGTTTGTGACCGTCCGCGCGCGCGAGGGCCAGCGCGGTGCTCAGGTGTTCGAGGGCTTCGTCCGGTTCGTCGGCGGCGATGGCGACGCCGAGGGTGATCTGGGCCTGGAGCGAGGGCGGCCACGACGGGTCGTCGACGGGGATCTCGAGAGCTTCGCGGGCCAGCCGCGCGGCTTGCTCACGGTGGCCCAGTTGCAGCACGGCCCAGGCCTCGCTGGCGATGGCGTCGGCGGCGCTCATCGGGCAACCGCTGGTCGCGTAGAGGTCGCGGGCCTGGCGGAACAGTTCGAGTGGTTCCTCGGTATCGCCTTCGTCCCAGCGCAAGTGGGCGCAGCGCATGGTCAGTTCGGCGCGGGGCAGTGGGTCGCCCGCCGCCGCGATGAGCGGTGCCGCGGCGGCGTAGGCGGCGGCCGCCTCGGCCATGCGGCCCGCGTTGTAGCGGGCGAAACCCAGGTCGCTGTGCGCTTCGGCGAGCTGGCGTGGGTCACCCAGATGTTCGGCGGCGGTCAAGGACTGTTCGAACAGTGCGTTGAGATGCGTTGTGCCGCAACGGCGGGCGAAGAAGGCGCGCAGGAAGCGCGGCAGCTCGCAGACATGGACGTTCGCGCCGACCTCGACGGCCGCGTAGAACACCGCCATCAGGTTGGTGTACTCGGTGACGAACCAGAAGAACGCCGGGTCGCGGCCGGGGAAGTGCGGTAGCTCCGCGGGAGGCGAGCCCGCCGACACGGGGCGGGTCGGCGACAGGAACGGCATCGCGGCGTCGGCGGCGGCCGCGGTGTGCACGTAGTAGTCGAGGATCCGGTGCAGGGCGCGGTGGCGGTCGGCGTCGGTGTCGTGTTCGAAGGTGGCGTTGCGGGCGTGCTGGCGGACCAGGTCGTGGAGGCGGTAGCGGCCCTCGGCAGGCTGCTGGACCAGGTGGGCGTCGAGCAGGTCCTCGAGCATCGTGCGCGCGCTGCGCAGCGGCACGTCGGCCACCGCCGCGGCGACATAGTCGGTGAAGGTGGATCCGGGGATCAGGCCGAGCAGCCGGAACAGGCGGCGCTGATCGCGGTTGAGCTGGCGCACCGACATGCCGAAGGCGGTGTCGAACTCGGTGGCCCCCTCGGCCATTCGCTCCACCAGGATGCCGACCGACCAGCCCGGCCGGTGCCGCAGCCGGGCCGCGGCCAGGCGCAGGGCCAGCGGCAGATTGCCGCACAGCCGCAGCACCTCGGCGGCCTGTTCGGGTTCCCGCGCGAGCCTGCCGTCGGGTCCGCGCGCATCGCCGCTGGCCCTGACCAGCAGCTCCGCGCTCTCCTCCGGGGTGAGCACGTCGAGGGTCACCGGCGGCACCTCGTCGAGCTCGAGCAGCCGATTGCGGCTGGTGATGATGGCGACCGACTCGCCAGCGCCCGGCAGCAGATGACTGACCTGCGCGGCGTCGGCGACATTGTCGAGGACGACCACCGCGCGCAACCGGGCCAGCTCCGACCGCCAGCACGCCGCCCGCAGTTCGACTCCGCCGTCCTGCGGGACCTTCTCCGAGGGCACCTGCAACGCGGCCAGCAGGGCGCGGATCGCGGCATCGGGGTCGAGCGGCTGGCGACCGTCGGTGAAACCGTGCAGGTCGAGATAGAGCTGGGCGTCGGGGTATTCGGCGGTCAGCTGATGCGCGGCGTGCACGGCCAGGGACGTCTTGCCGACACCGGCCATGCCGTCGATCGCGACCACCCGGTCGGACCGGACGGCGGCGAGGACGTCGGCCAATGCCTGTTCGCGGCCGGTGAAGTCGGGGACATCGCGGGGCAGGTCGTTGCGCGGCGGCGGCGGGGCGTCGGCGGGCGGGCTCGGCGGGGCGACCTGACGGCTCGTCTTCGGCGGCGCGGGCAGCGGGTTGTTGGCGCGCTCCCACAGCGGGCGCAGCGGGCGCGGGTCGCGTTTGACCAGGCGGCACAGCTCCAGCACGGCGGGCCACGGCGGCACCGTCTGTCCGCTGAGGTAGCGCGACAGCGACGACGAGCTCAGGTTCGTATCGCGGGCCAGTGCGCGGACGCCGCGACCGGAGAGTTCCTGGATCAGGCGCAGACGCGCGGCCAGTTCGTCTTGTGGGTAGGCCCTTGCCGTCTGCTGTTGCACAACCACCGTTTCCCGCTGTCGTTGTCCCGGCCCGGATCAGGAAGTTTCCCGATGACAATCGAGAGGTCAGGGCCGTTTTCCACTGTCCCACAGTGTCCCACAGCCATCGTGTTCCGGCGCACGACGGGCTGTTATTGAGTCACACCGCAAGCAGCGGAGAACAACGGGAAACAAGGAGAACATCATGCAGTCTCGGATGCAGAACCCCGCCATGGTCCTCACCGACGCGATGGGCCCGATCCAGCAGGTCCTGAAGGCCGTGCAGACCGGCGGCGTCGACGGCGAGATCCTGGAGCTGGTGCACCTGCGGGTCAGCCAGATCAACAACTGCAGCTCCTGCGTGGACGCAGGCACCAAGACGGCCCGCAAAGCCGGGGTCAGCGAGGAGCGGCTGGCCACGGTCGTCGCCTGGCGCGAGACCCCGTACTTCACCGACGAGGAGCGCGCCGCCCTCGAGCTGGCCGAGGCGGCGACCCGCCTGGCCGACCGTTCCAACGCCGTCACCGACGAGATCTGGGACGCGGCCGCCAGCTACTTCGACGAGAAGCAGCTCGCCTCGATCGTCCTGATGATCGGCGTCACCAACATGTTCAACCGGCTCAACGCCACCACCCGCCAGATCGCGGGCGCCTGGGGCTGAGTCCCCGCCCCCAGACCAACCGAAAGGACCTTCCGATGACCACGAACCAGCCGTCCGGCAAGACCAAGAGCTCGCACGGGGGATTCTCCCGGTGGATGCAGCACAGGATGAACGCCAGGATGAACCGCAAGATCCGCAAGGGCAACGGCACCTTCATGGGGATGGACGTGCTGATCCTCAACACCGTCGGCCGCCGCAGCGGCGAGCCGAGGCAGACCCCGATCTCGTGGTTCGCCGACAGCGACGGGTCCTGGCTGCTCGTGGCGTCGGGTGGGAAGAACGGACACCCCGACTGGCACCTCAACCTCATGGGACACCCCGAGCAGGCGAGCATCGAACTGCCCGGTGAGGCCGCTGTGCCGGTCGCTCCGCGGGTGCTCACCGGTGCGGAGCGGGCCAGGGCCTGGGAGTCGATCACCGCCGCGCAGCCGCGGTACGGGAAGTACCAGGCCAAGAGCGACCATGAGTACGCGGTGGTGCGGCTCAGCCCGCGATGATCCGCGCACGGCGCACCGGGTGGTTCGCCACCCGGTGCCGGGCCATGTCCGCGATACCGGATCTGTCGGCGCACGGCGATGGCCGCGGTGACGTCGTCAGGCAGGTAGCAGGCGACCGATCACCACGGCGAGCTGGGCGACGTTGCGGCACTCGTGCATGGTGACGACTTCGGCATAGGTCGAGGCCGCCGAATCGCCGGTGTTCCACGATCGCGACGGCTCGGGATTGAGCCAGTAGACGGCCTTGGCGCGTTCGGTCATCGCTTCCAGCGCAGCGAGATTCGGGTCCGTGCGGTTGGTGCGGGCGTCACCGAGGATCAGCACGCAGGTGCGCGGGCCAAGGGCGTCGAGGTAGTGATCGACGAAACCTTGGAGCGCCTCGCCGTAGTTGCTGGAACCGAAGCGCGCCACGCCCGCCTCGCGGACGATGTTCTGCGCGAAACCGGCAGGCGGTGGTTCGCCCGGGGAGAAGTAGTCGGTGATCTCGGCGCAGGTGTCGACGAAACCGAAGCTGCGAACCTTGCTGAACTGGTCTTGCAGGGCCTGCACCAGTTGCAGGGTGAACTCGGCGAATCCGGTCACCGAGCCCGAGACATCGGCCAGCACGACCAGATCCGGCCGACCGTGGCGGCGGGCACGCAGCACGGGATCGATCGGGACGCCACCGGTGGCCATCGAGCGACGCAGGGTGCGGCGCAGGTCGATCTGCCCGCGCACGGCCTTCTTGCGACGGACCGCCAGCCGGGTGGCGAGTTTGCGGGCCAGCGGGTGCACCAGGCGGCGCATCTCGGCGAGGTCCTGTTCGCGCGCGCCGAGGAAATCCGCACTGTCGGCGCCGGATTCGACGCCACGACGGGCGATGTAGTCGGTGCCGCGCAGTTGCGCCGAGCGCAGGCGAGCTTCGGCCTGCACGGCGGAGCGGAACTGCTCGACCCGGCGGCGCGCCTCGATCGTGTGGACGGCGGAGTCGAATTGGCCTGTCCCGCCCATGGTTTGCGCGACCTGCTCGGAGATCTCGTCCGGGCGCAGCGATTTCATCGTCAGATAGGACGACCAGCCCGCGCCCGATGCCGAGGTGACCCGGCCCGCGCTCTCCCCCGCGCCGCCGTACGCGCCGAAGGTGTTCAGTGCTTCCCTGGCGAGTTCGGCGGTGTCGGCGCCCTGGATCAGGGCGGCGATGACCCGCTCGCGCAGCGGGTCGGTGTCCGCGCCCGACGCGGCGATCGGACGGGCGGCGTCGAGGAAGTACAGGTCGAAGAGCTGGTCGAAAACCTTGCGCTGACCGTTGCGGCGCAGCAGACAGGCGGCCAGGCCCGAACGCAGCACCCGGGAGTCCGCGGTGCCGAGAGCGACGATCGTGGCCGCCGCGTCGACGGTCTCGCTGGGGCCCGCGTGGATGCCGTGCTCGCGCAGCAGCCCGACGAAGCCGACCAGGCGGTCCGACATCGGTGCTTCGACACCACCATGCGCGGGCGCGGAGCTCACCATGCGCCCATCACCGTGCGCGGGCCGGTCATCGGGCCACGCTGCCGTCGGCCTGGTCGTCGAGACCGAGCCGCTCGATCGCCACGCGATGATCGGACTGGTACTTCAGCAACACGCCGAGGGTCGCGCGGACCACTCCCCCGCTCAGCGTGCGTGTTCCCAATGCCACCAGAGTCTTTGCCCAGTCGACGGTTTCGGCGATCGAGGGCGCCTTGCGCAGCGACAGCTGACGCAGTGCGCTGACCGTCGTCACCACCGGTTCGGCCAGCGCGGCATCGAGCTCCGGCACCTTCAGCCGCACGATCGCCTTCTCCAGTTCCGCGGTCGGATAGTCGATGTGCAGGAACAGGCAGCGGCGTTTCAGCGCTTCGGAGAGGTCGCGGTTGGCGTTGGAGGTGAGGATCACGAAGGGCTTGCGGACGGCGGTGACCGTGCCGAGCTCGGGGATGCTCACCTGGAAGTCGCCGAGCACCTCGAGCAGCAGGCCCTCCAGCTCCACATCGGCCTTGTCCAGTTCGTCGATCAGCAGCACGGTCGGATCGGGGTTGCGGATGGCGGCCAGCAGCGGACGGGCGAGCAGGAACTCCTCGGTGAAGACGTGGTCTCGGGTGCCTTCCCAGGTCTCCCCCGACGTGGCGGTGATGCGGAGCAGCTGTTTGGCGTGATTCCACTCGTAGAGCGCGCGGGCCTCGTCAATGCCTTCGTAGCATTGCAGACGGATGAGCTCGGCCGACACCGCCGCGGCGACGGCCTTGGCCAGCTCGGTCTTGCCGACGCCTGCCGGGCCCTCGATCAGCAGGGGTTTGCCGAGGTGGTCGGCCAGGAAGACCGCGGTCGCGATATCGAGGGACGGCAGGTAGCCGGCCGCGGTCAGCCGGTCGGTCACCTGGTCTACCGAGGCAAAGAACTTACTCATCGGTAACCAGTGTAGGCGGGCGTGTTCACCGCCTGATCGCGGCGTCGACGCCGTCGAGGATCAGGTCGAGGCCGAAGCGGAAATCGGCGTCCGCCGACTCCTGATCCGGGGGGACATCAGCGAAGGCCTGATCGGCGAAGAGCTGCTCGATCTCGGGGAAGCGGCCGGGATCGAGCTGCGCCGAGACCTCCTGCTGATAGACCTGCAACGCCGTCGCCTCGTCGACCTGCTCGACCAGGCGACGCTCGGCCAGGTTCCGGCCGGTGACGAACGCCTGGCGGACGTAGCCACCGATGACGGTGATCACGCCGATCTTGGCGCCCCAGTCCAGACCGGTACCACGCAATGCGGCCAGTCCGGCGTCCATCCAGGCGAGGGCGTTGACACCACGGGGCGGGCCCGTGATGGGGATCTGAGCAAGCCAGGGATGACGGGTGAACACCGCCGATTGCGCGTCGGCCCAGGTGTGCAGGGCTCGACGCCAGTCGGGGTCGGTGTCCGGTGGCAGCCCGAAGGCGGTGTCGACCATACGGTCCGTCAGGCCGTCCCTGGAACCGATGTGCCGGTACAGCGACATCGGCGTGACACCCAGTGCGGCGGCGACTTTCGACAGGGTCGCACCGGCGAGGCCGTCGCGGTCGGCGAGATTGATCGCGGTGGCGACGATGCGCTCGGCATCGAGTTCGGGCGGGCGGCCGAGGCGAGGGCGGCCGTGATCCCGCTCGCCGCGTTCGGCCCACGTGCCGCGCCGGAACACCGCGGGGAAGTCGGGATCCCAGACCGGTGCGAACTCGGGCGCCGCGGGCCGCGAACGATTCGGTCGCACCGTCTCCTCTTTCGATCGGGGGTTCCGCCAACTTAACATACAGCCTATAGTTTACGTCATATACTAATGCCGGGCCGGGGGCGATACCTCGGGGACGAGGGCGAATCACCATGAACACCAGCACTGTTCAGCGCATCACGGGCGCCGCCGCCATCGCGGGTGCGACCTGCACGTTGATCGAACTTCCGCTGTACTTCGTCTACGCGGGGCCGCCGCCGGACCCCAATGTGCTCACCCGATCGTTTTTCGGACTCGTCGGCATCACGTTGTTCGTGGTGTTCATGAGCGGCGTCGCCTATGTGGTGAAGCGCCGCGATCCGGAACGGGAGTGGTTCGGCTCGGTGGCCGCGACCGCGGGTACCGCCTGGCTCACCGTCGTCGCCGTGTCCATGGGGTTGGAAGTAGGCGCCGTGATCGCCGCGCCGGAGCCGATCGACCCGACGATCACCGTCACCGGCACCTACATCCTCTACGGGACCGTGTCGCGATTGCTCGAAGGATTGTTCCTGGTGGCCTTCGCCGTCGGGGCCGCGCGGCTGCTCCCCCGCTGGTGCATCGTGACCAGCTGGCTACTCGCCGGGGTGAACGTCGCGTTCGCGCCCTCACTGTTCTTCGGCAATATCCCCGCGAACTTCTACGCGGCCAACGGCTGGGGCACCACGGCGACCGTCGGCGGGCTGACCATGCTGTGGTTGTTCGCGATCGGCACCGCGCTGATGCGGACCGCCGAGCGGCGCGAGGCGGTCCCCGGCCCGGACCGCCTGGCGCCGCAGCGGTGAACTCAGTAGGCGTGCGTGGCCGCGGTGATCCGGCCCGAGTCGATCGCGGCGAGCAGGGAGAGCCGGTCGGTGAGAGTCTGGTCGCCGTAGGACAGGCCGAATTCAGCCATCGCACGATCGAATCCGTCGTTCTTGCCGAGGTAGGCCGCGATGGCGACACGGTCGCCGGAGCGGGCGTGCGCGCGGGCCAGAACGGAACCGCACAACCGCGCGTACGTCGCCAGCTCGCCGTGGGTCATGCTGTCGATCGCCGCGGAACCCTTCATGTCGCGCAACTGACGCAGGTAGAAGAACCGGCCGGCGGGGCCGGTCGCCCAGGCGAGGAAGATGTCGCTGGCCGACTGCATGAGACGCTGTCCGACCACCACCCGGTGCCCCTGGTGGTGATATTTGCTCGGCTTCAGATGCGGCGCGAGCACCGACGCCTCGGCCTCCTTCAACTGCAGGAACAGCGGGCTGCCCGATTCCTTGTCCATCATCAGCGTGATGAAACACCGCGTACCGACACTACCGACACCGACCACCTTCATCGCCTGATCCAC
Organism: Nocardia sp. NPDC060259; assembly: GCF_042728775.1. Classification (NCBI taxonomy): domain Bacteria; kingdom Bacillati; phylum Actinomycetota; class Actinomycetes; order Mycobacteriales; family Nocardiaceae; genus Nocardia; species Nocardia sp. NPDC060259. The sequence goes on along the minus strand of NZ_JBHXAY010000106.1, from coordinate 8,867 downwards.
GCGCCGATACCGGTCGAGCAGCACGCGGCGCTCGTCCGGCAGGCTGCGGCGGAAGTCGGCGAAGACGTCCTTGACGACCTTCTCGTCGGGCAGTTCGATCGGCACCAGCAGCGGCGGCTGGTTCTTGATTCGCGGAATACCGTCGGCGTCCGGCTCGGTGAGCTTGGCCAGCGCCTGCAAGCTGGTCTTGCTGCGGGCACTGGTGATGGCTCTGGCGACCTTCTTACGCTGCTTGGGTTTCCGGACCAGATCGGCGACCTGTTCGGCATCGACCCGCTCGTACCAGACGGTCATGCTGTCGGTCTCGGCGAGCATGCCCATCGTCTCGCGATAGCCGCGGGCGGCGGCCTCGACGGCCGTGGCGGCCCGCTCGTCGTCGCAGCCGTTGTCGCGGGCGGCGACGGCAACGCTGGCGGCGAGGCGTTTGACGTCCCATTCGAACGGACCGGGCAGGGTCTCGTCGAAGTCGTTGACGTCGAAGACGAGATTGCGCTCCGGCGAGGCGAAGAGACCGAAGTTCGACAGGTGGGCGTCACCGCAGAGCTGCACGATCAAGCCGGTGTTCTCGCTCTGGGCCAGATCGGCGGCCATGATCGCGGGCGCACCACGCAGAAACGCGAAGGGCGACTGGCTCATCCGGGCATATCTGATCGGCACCAGCTCCGCGACCCTGGTCTCGGCCTGACGCTCCAGAATGGCCACCGGATCCTCCCGGTTCGGACCCGCGCCCCATTCCCCGAGCTGCGATCGCGAGATCCTCTTTCGCGCCGCCTTACCCTCGTCGACCGCTTCGTCCGCGAAGTCCTCCACCGTCTCATTCATCATCCAGCAAGTCTCCCGCTATCACCCCTCGACAGCAAGGTCTTCGCTACAGGCGTCGCTGCCTCAGCCACTGGTCGACTCGGCGGACGAGTTCCTGCCACCAGGTTAGCTGCGGGTCCGGCGGCGGCTCGGGATCCGGGCCGGGAACCGGCACCGTGCGGCGAATCCCGTCGCAGGTGAATTGAGTTGCTCGGTAGGGGTTCCCGCTCTCGGCCCACTCGGAGACGATCAGGGTGAACTTGCCGTCCTCCAGCCTGCTGTAGGGATGGATGTAGCCACCGTAGAGACGCGGCACCGTATCGACACCGCGCGGCATCCCGGTCACCGGGCGATGGGTGTGTGCCGTTATCCAGTTGGTGTTGTCGATGCGGTCGCCGACCTTGACGAAGATCGAGTAGTCCCCCGCGTCGAATCCGGAGATGACGGCCTTGTTCTCGACATAGCGCAGGCAGATCTCACCGAGTCGCCAGCCGGGCAGGATCGGCGTCGGCTCGCGGTTCCAGCCCCAGTTGTCGCCGTTCCAGCCCCAGCCCTGCCAGGCGTGGGGATCGGACAGGCCCTCGACCGTCGCGCGCCACAGCAGCATGTCCTTGTTCCTGGCCAGGCCGCCGGTGGAGATGATGTGGACCCAGTCGCTGTGCGGGTCCTTGGCCCAGGAGATCATGACCCGCTTACCGGCGAAGGCGCCGCACCAGAACTTCGAACCGCTGCGCGCCCAGGTGATGCCGCTGTCGTCGGATGTCCAGACCTCACACCATTTCTCATTGCCCAGTCCCTGGGTGTACATGACCCACAGGTAGATCCGGCCGTCGATGGTGATCGCGTCGCACGGGAGGACGGTGGAGTACTCGGCGTTGTCGTGCTGGTAGTCCCACAGCTGACGGCCATCGGTGCTCGGCGAGGTGGCCATGACGATCGGCTCGGCGGGGTCGCGCTGGGACGTGCGGGTGATGATGGGCGAACGCCAGTTCCCGATGCCGGCCATCGGCGGCCCGAACGGACCGTCCCCGGAAAACGAGTCACCCCAGATGAATCCGACATCACCATGGGGCAGCACGAAGGGAATAGCGAGATCCCCGCCACCGAGGTCGGCGGAGGGGACCGGATTCAGATCGGTGATGCGCAACGAACACTCCCCCTCGGTGACGCGAGCCAACATCGTTGGGCTGGTGTTGCTTCCGTCATCTCAGGTTACGCCAGAACGCCGAAGGCCCGCTCGCGCGTGGCGAACGGGCCTTCGTGGATCAGAAACCTACGCGGTCTCGGTGATCGGGCGGTCGACCCAGCTCATCAGGCTGCGGAGCTTGGCGCCCGTGACCTCGATCGGGTGCTCGGCGTTGGCCTTACGCAGACCCTCGAGCTCGGTGTTGCCGTTCTCGACGTTGGCGACCAGGCGGCGGGTGAACTCGCCGGACTGGATGTCGGCCAGGATCGCCTTCATGCGCTCCTTGGTGCCGGCGTCGATGACGCGCGGACCGGACAGGTAGCCACCGAACTCCGCGGTGTCGGACACCGAGTAGTTCATGCGCGCGATGCCGCCCTCGTACATGAGGTCGACGATCAGCTTCAGCTCGTGCAGGACCTCGAAGTAGGCCATCTCGGGGGCGTAGCCCGCCTCGACCATGACCTCGAAACCGGTCTTGACCAGTTCCTCGGTGCCACCGCAGAGCACGGCCTGCTCACCGAAGAGGTCGGTCTCGGTCTCTTCCTTGAAGGTGGTCTTGATGACGCCGGCGCGGGTGCCGCCGATGCCCTTGGCGTAGGACAGCGCCAGCGCCTGGCCCTCGCCGGTCGGGTCCTGGTCGACGGCGATCAGGGCGGGAACGCCCTTGCCGTCGGCGAACTGACGACGCACCAGGTGGCCGGGGCCCTTCGGCGCGACCATCGCGACGGTGACGTTGGCCGGAGCCTTGATCAGACCGAAGTGGATGTTGAGGCCGTGGCCGAAGAACAGCGCGTCGCCGTCCTTCAGGTTCGGCTCGATGTCGTTGGTGAAGATCGACGCCTGAGCGGTGTCGGGCGCCAGCACCATGATCACGTCGGCCCACTCCGACACCTCGGCGGGGGTGCCGACGGTCAGACCGGCCTCTTCGGCCTTCGGCCGCGACTTCGAACCCTCAGCGAGGCCGACGCGCACGTCGACACCGGAGTCGCGCAGGCTCAGCGAGTGCGCGTGGCCCTGGCTGCCGTAGCCGATCACGGCGACCTTGCGGCCCTGGATGATCGACAGGTCAGCGTCGTCGTCGTAGAACATCTCGACTGCCACTGTGGAGTCCCTTCTGGATAATTTCTGGTGGGTAAAAGTTAGCGGGTGGCCGTGATCGACTTCGGACCGCGTCCGACTGCGACCACGCCAGACTGCACGATCTCGCGGATGCCGAACGGTTCGACCATGCGCAGCAGGGCATCCAGCTTGGACCGGGTGCCGGTGGCCTCGATGGTCAGCGCGTCGGGCGAGACGTCGATCACCTTGGCGCGGAACAACTGCACGGCCTCGATCACCTGCGTGCGCACCGACGCGTCGGCGCGCACCTTCACCAGGATCAGTTCGCGGGCCACCGACGCGTCGGCGTCCTGCTCCACGATCTTGATGACGTTGATCAGCTTGTTGAGCTGCTTGGTGACCTGCTCGAGCGGCAGATCGTCGACGGTGACGACGATGGTCATGCGCGAGATCTCGGGGATCTCGGTGCCACCGACGGCCAGCGACTCGATATTGAAGCCACGGCGCGAGAACAGGCTCGCGACTCGCGCCAGCACGCCCGGCTTGTCCTCGACGAGAACGCTCAGGGTGTGGGTGGTGCTCATGCCGCCACCTCGCTAGCGCTCGGCGTCGGCACGATCACCATCGTGGCTGTGCTCATTGGGCGCTCGCTGCGCTCGCTCATTCGTCGGAACCCTTCTCGAAGGCCGCCTGCTCGCGCTCCATCGCCTCGTGGATGACGGCCGGTTCGGAGACCGACTCGTCCTCGTCGAAGAGCGGGCGGATGCCGCGGGCGAACATGATCTCGTCGTTGCTGGTGCCCGCGGCGACCATCGGCCACACCTGGGCGTCCTTGCCGACGATGAAGTCGATCACGACCGGACGGTCGGTGATCGCCTGCGCCTCCCGGATCGCGGCCTCGACGTCTTCTTCCTTCTCCACGCGGATGCCGACGCAGCCCAGCGCCTCGGCCAGCTTGACGAAGTCGGGGATGCGCAGGGTGTGCGTACCCAGGTCGGTGTTGGAGTAGCGCTGTTCGTAGAACAGGGTCTGCCACTGGCGGACCATGCCGAGGTTGCCGTTGTTGATCAGCGCGACCTTGATCGGCACGCCCTCGATGGCACAGGTGGCCAGCTCCTGGTTGGTCATCTGGAAGCAGCCGTCACCGTCGACCGCCCAGACCTCCTTCTCCGGGGCGCCCATCTTGGCACCCATGGCCGCGGGAACCGCGTAGCCCATGGTGCCGAGGCCACCGGAGTTCAGCCAGGTACGCGGGTTCTCGTACTTGATGAACTGCGCGGCCCACATCTGGTGCTGGCCGACGCCGGCGCAGTACACCGCCTCGGGACCTGCCAGGCGGCCCAGCGCCTCGATGACGAATTCCGGCGACAGCGAACCGTCGCTGGGGGTCTTCCAGCCCAGCGGGTAGTTGTCGCGGATGTCGCCGAGGTAGGCCCACCATTCGGTGAGGTTCAGCAGCGGGGCCGCGCCGGACTGCGGGTCGGCCTTGAGGGTCTCGATCAGCTCGACGATCACCTCACGCGCGTCGCCAACGATCGGGACGTCGGCGTGGCGGTTCTTGCCGATCTCGGCCGGGTCGATGTCGGCGTGGATGACCTTGGCGTCGGGCGCGAAGGAGTCCAGCTGACCGGTGACGCGGTCGTCGAAGCGGGCGCCGAGGGTGATCAGCAGGTCCGAGCGCTGCAGGGCGGCCACGGCGCCGACGGTGCCGTGCATGCCGGGCATGCCCATGTTGAGGGTGTGGCTGTCGGGGAACGCGCCACGCGCCATCAGGGTGGTGACCACCGGGATGCCGGTCAGCTCGGCGAGCTCGAGCAGCTCGGCCGAGGCGTCGGACTTGATGACACCGCCACCGACGTAGAGCACGGGCGCCTTGGACTCCAGGATCATCCTGGCGGCCTCGCGCACCTGCTTGCCGTGCGGCTTGGTGACCGGACGGTAGCCGGGCAGGCGCATCTCCGGCGGCCACGAGAACGTGGTCTGGGCCTGCAGCGCGTCCTTGGTGATGTCGACCAGGACGGCGCCAGGGCGGCCCGAGGCGGCGAGGTAGAACGCCTCGGCCAGGATGCGCGGGATGTCGATCGGGTCCTTGACCAGGAAGTTGTGCTTGGTGATCGGCATGGTGATGCCGGAGATGTCGGCTTCCTGGAACGCGTCGGTGCCGACCAGGCTCGACGGCACCTGACCGGTGATCGCCACGATCGGGACCGAGTCCATCTGCGCGTCGGCCAGCGGGGTCACCAGGTTGGTGGCGCCGGGGCCGGATGTGGCCATACACACACCGACCTTGCCGGAGGCCTGGGCGTAACCGGTCGCCGCGTGACCGGCGCCCTGCTCGTGGCGCACCAGGACGTGGCGGACCTTCTTGGAATCGAACAGCGGGTCGTAGACAGGAAGGACCGCGCCGCCGGGAATGCCGAATACGGTGTCGACGTCGAGCTCTTCGAGGGACCGGACCACCGACTGCGCGCCGGTGACGCGCTCGGGCGCGACCTGGCGGCGGGTGGGGTTGGTCGCCGGGCTACCAGCGGCAGGCTGGTTCGCCGAAGGCGCTGACCTGCGGGCCGATGGCCCGGGTCGTGCGGTAGGTGCACTCACCGTCTTCGTTCCTAACTTTGTCGTTCTGACTCCGGACTGGCGCGGAATTCTCCCGAACACAAAAAAGCCCCCGACCAGCGCAGTGCTGTTCGAGGGTGGCGCGTCGCAACGCGAGCTGACGTATTCGACTCAGGTAGTCAGGCTCAACGCTGGACGCGCCGGCCGAGTACGAGCAACTCGTTTCGGTTCACGAGCACGACGTTAGGCGCGCGTGAGTCGAAGAGTCAAACAGGCTACTCTCTGCATCCCATTATGTGGGACTCGAGTGGTTGCGTGGGTCCGTGTACCAGGATGCGAGGATAGGGGGGTGTCATCACCGCATCAGTCCGTGCCACCGGCTAAATCGTCCCACACCGCCGACGGGGGAACCGATACGGGTCGCTCCTCGCGGCCCGGCGGTCTGCGCTCGGCGAGTCCGGGCCGACTCGCGGCGATCGCCGCGGTGGTGCTCGGGTACCTGATCTTCGTCGTCGTCGGCACCGTGCAGGACTGGTCGCTCGGCATGCGGATCGGCCTGCTCGTGCCGACCGCGGTGGTCGTCTGGCTGCTGGTGCCGCGCAAGACGGACACCCCGACACCGGGCGTGCACGTGATCGGGGTGCCGCGCCTGGCCTACATCGGTGTGCTGGTGCTCGCGTTCTGCGTGTTCTTCCCGTTCGTCGGCTGGCCCGCCGCCCTGTGGTGGCTGCTGCTGCTCCCGATCATCGCGGTGTTCTGGGTCGTGCGGACGCACACGACGGTGTCGGATGCCGGGCTCGACCTGAGCTCGATGTTCGGCAAGAAGCACCTCGACTGGGCACAGGTCAAGGGCATCAGCATCCCCAAGCGCGGCTCCGTCAAGGCCCGCCTGGCCGACGACTCCGAGGTCAAGCTGCCCGCGGTGGGCTACGACCGGCTGCGTGAACTGATCGACGCCTCCGGTGGACGCCTGCCCGATGTGTTCGCCGCGGCCGAGCAGGCCGAGGCCGAGCGCGTCGCCGCCGAGCGAGCCGCCGAGGCCGAGAAGGCGAAGACCGAGGAGCCCGGCACCGAGGAGTGACCGCCGCCTCGGTCACCGCGGGAATCGGCACGGCCTCGCGCGCCGTTGCACCGGTAAGCTGACGGCGACCGGGCACCCCGCGCCGACGGCACCACCGCGGCGACACCCTCCGGAGCGACACTCCCGCCTCGAGCCCGGTTCCATCACCCCTGCACGGACTCCCGGCGCGACGCGACCACCGCCCGCCGGAGTAACGTGCACGGTTGCCGGACGCACCGCGCACTCGCACCGCGCCCCGCAGGTCAGCCCCCTGCGCGCATGCTTGGACGCACCCAGCGACATTACGAGGACACCCATGCCACCGCTTCGTTCACGCACCACCACCATCGGCCGCAATGCCGCGGGCGCCCGCTCGCTCTGGCGCGCGACCGGCATGACCGACTCCGATTTCGGCAAGCCGATCATCGCGATCGCGAACTCCTACACGCAGTTCGTTCCTGGTCACGTGCACCTGAAGAACATGGGCGACATCGTCGCCGAGGCCGTGCGCGCCGCCGGTGGTGTGCCGCGCGAGTTCCACACCATCGCCGTCGACGACGGCATCGCCATGGGGCACGGCGGCATGCTCTACTCGCTGCCTTCGCGCGAGATCATCGCCGACTCGGTCGAGTACATGGCCAACGCGCACACCGCCGACGCGCTGGTGTGTATCTCCAACTGCGACAAGATCACTCCCGGCATGCTCAATGCCGCGATGCGCCTCAACATCCCCGCCGTGTTCGTCTCCGGCGGTCCGATGGAGGCCGGTAAGGCCGTGGTCGTCGACGGTGTCGCGCACGCCCCGCTCGACCTGGTGAGCGCGATCTCGGCGAGCGCGAGCCAGGCCGTGTCCGACGAGGGCCTCGACGAGGTCGAGCGGTCCGCGTGCCCGACCTGTGGTTCGTGTTCGGGCATGTTCACCGCGAACTCGATGAACTGCCTGACCGAGGCGCTCGGGCTCGCGCTGCCCGGCAACGGTTCCACGCTGGCCACGCATGCGGCGCGGCGCGCGCTGTTCGAGCGGGCCGGCACGGTCATCGTCGACATCGCCAAGCGCTGGTACCAGGACGACGACGCGTCGGTCCTGCCGCGGAACGTGGCCAATGCCAAGGCCTTCCGCAACGCGATGGCCCTCGACGTCGCCATGGGTGGCTCCACCAACACCGTGCTGCACACCCTCGCCGCCGCGCAGGAAGGCGAGATCGACTTCGATCTGCAGACCATCGACGAGATCAGCCGCCGGGTGCCGTGCCTGTCGAAGGTCTCGCCGAACTCGGATTACCACATGGAAGACGTGCACCGCGCCGGTGGCATCCCCGCCATCCTCGGCGAACTGCGTCGCGGCGGCCTGCTCGAGACCGATGTGACCACCGTGCACACCGCGAGCTACGAGGAGTTCCTCGACACCTGGGACATCCGCTCCGGCAAGGCATCCGACGAGGCGCTGGAACTGTTCCACGCCGCACCCGGTGGGGTGCGCACCGTCGAGCCGTTCTCCACCAGCAACCGCTGGTCCTCGCTGGACACCGACGCCGCCGGTGGTTGCATCCGTGACATCGAGCACGCCTACACCGTCGAAGGCGGGCTGTGCGTGCTGCGCGGCAATATCGCCCCCGACGGCGCGATCCTCAAGACCGCGGGCATCGACGAAGAGCTGTTCACCTTCGAAGGCCCGGCCGTGGTGGTCGAGTCGCAGGAGGAGGCGGTGTCGATGATCCTGGGCAAGAAGATCCAGCCCGGTGACGTGGTCGTCGTGCGCTACGAAGGTCCCGCGGGCGGTCCGGGTATGCAGGAGATGCTGCACCCGACCTCGTTCCTCAAGGGCCTCGGCCTCGGCAAGGTGTGCGCGCTGATCACCGACGGCCGTTTCTCCGGTGGCACCTCAGGTCTGTCGATCGGGCACGTCTCCCCCGAGGCCGCGTCCGGCGGTGTCATCGGCCTGATCGAGAACGGTGACCGCATCCGCATCGACGTGCACACCCGCGCGCTGGAAGTGCTGGTCTCCGACGAGGTTCTCGCCGAGCGCCGCGCGAAGATGGAAGCCTCCGAGCGTCCGTGGCAGCCGGTGAACCGTGATCGCCCGGTGACGACCGCGCTGCGCGCCTACGCCGCACTGGCGACCTCCGCCGACAAGGGCGCGGTCCGCCAGCTGCCGTAGGGCCACGGACGAACAGAAAGACGGCGTCTCCCCGAAGCTTCGGGGAG
>NZ_JBHXAY010000105.1:0-22226 GCF_042728775.1 Nocardia sp. NPDC060259 | reverse complement strand
CGAAGACTCCGAGCCCTTCGCTGCGATGGTTAGGCCATCAATGGATCAGAAGGCGGCTTCGTCGAGGTCCATGATGTCGTTGTCCAGGTTGGCCAGGATCGCGCGGGTCGCGGTCAGCTCGGGCAGGACGTTGCGGGCGAAGAACTGCGCGGAGGCGACCTTGCCGGTGTAGAAGGCGACGTCGGAGCCGGTGGCGCCGTTGTCGAGGGCGGCGAGGGCGATCTCGGCCTGCTGCAGCAGCTGCCAGCCGATGAACAGGTCGCCGACCGACATCAGGAAGCGGACCGAACCCAGGCCGACCTTGTACAGCTCGGTCGGCTGCTCCTGGGCGCCCATCAGGTGGCCGGTCAGGGTGGCGGCCATGGTCTGGACGTCCTCGAGCGCGGTGGCGAGCAGCTTGCGCTCGCCCTTGAGGCGCTCGTTGGCGGAGTCGGACTCCAGGAACTTCTGGATCTGGCCCGCCACGTGAGCCAGGGCGACACCGCGGTCACGCGCGATCTTGCGGAAGAAGAAGTCCTGCGCCTGGATGGCGGTGGTGCCCTCGTACAGCGAGTCGATCTTGGCGTCGCGGATGTACTGCTCGATCGGGTAGTCCTGCAGGAAGCCGGAGCCACCGAAGGTCTGCAGCGAGTCGGTCAGGTACTGGTAGGCGCGCTCGGAGCCGACACCCTTGACGATCGGGAGCAGCAGGTCGTTCACGCGGAACGCGACGTCCTTGTCGGCACCCGAGACCGCGAGGGCGATCTCTTCGGTCTGGTGGGCGGCGGTGTAGAGGTAGATCGCGCGCAGGCCCTCGGCGTACGCCTTCTGCATGGCCAGCGAACGACGCACGTCCGGGTGGTGGGTGATGCTCACGCGGGGCGCGGCCTTGTCGGTCATCTGGGTCAGGTCGGCACCCTGGACGCGGGTCTTGGCGTACTCCAGCGCGTTCAGGTAACCGGTCGACAGGGTCGCGATGGCCTTGGTGCCGACCATCATGCGCGCGTTCTCGATGACGTCGAACATCTGCGCGATGCCGTTGTGGATCTCGCCGACGAGCCAGCCCTTGGCGGGAACGCCGTGGCCGCCGAAGGTGACCTCACAGGTGGCCGAGGCCTTGATGCCCATCTTGTGCTCGACGTTGGTGACGAACACGCCGTTGCGGTCACCGTAGGTCTCGGTGTCGAAGTCGAAGTGGACCTTCGGCACGTAGAACAGCGACAGACCCTTGGTGCCAGGGCCGGCGCCCTCGGGGCGAGCCAGCACCAGGTGCATGATGTTCTCGAACAGGTCGTCGGAGTCACCCGAGGTGATGAAGCGCTTGACGCCCTCGATGTGCCACGAGCCGTCTTCCTGCTTGATCGCCTTGGTGCGGCCCGCGCCGACGTCGGAGCCGGCATCCGGCTCGGTCAGCACCATGGTGGCGCCCCAGTTGCGGTCGGCGATCTTGGCGGCCCACTGCTTCTGCTCGTCGGTGCCGTTGTTGAAGAAGACCTGGGCGAAGCCGGCGCCCGCGGCGTACATCTGGATGGGCGGGTTGGCGCCGAGCACCATCTCCGACAGGGCCCAGGTGATGGCGGACGGGGCACTCAGGCCGCCGAGCTCCTCGACGACGCCGACCTTGGCCCACTCGCCCTCTTCGAGCGCCTTGTAGGACTTCTTGAAGGACTCGGGCAGGGTGACCGCGTGGGTGTTCGGGTCGAAGGTGGGCGGGTTGCGGTCCGCGTCGGCGAACGACTCGGCCAGCGGGCCCTCGGCCAGGCGACGAACCTCGGAGAGCATCTCCTTGACGGTGTCGGTGTCCAGGTCACCGAAGGTGCCGGCATCGAGCAGCTTGTCGATGCCGAGGACCTCGAAGAGGTTGAACTCGAGGTCGCGAACGTTAGCCTTGTAGTGGCCCATGTGAGTACTCACTCTCCATTGAGTCTGGTGCGGTCGGTTGTGCGCCGTTCCCGCCCGTCTGACGTCCACCGGGGTAGCCTTGCCGGTTTTCCGCATGCTACTCGCGGGTAACTTACTGACCATATTACCGGTGGGTAATCGTCTCGGCAAAGGGGCTGGGGGCAATGTGACGTGAAAAACACGCGCGAGCGCGGAGATGTTGCTCGCCGCGGCGGCGGGGCTACCGTGAGGTGTGCGCATCGAGACGAGTGCCGGGCCCGCCGAGATCGAGCTCGACGAGGTCGCCGAGCCGGCCTTCCTACTGGTGATCACGCACGGGGCCGGTGGCGGTGTCGACGCGAAAGACATTCTGGCGGTGAGGGATTCGGCGGTCGCAGCCGGTGGAACGGTCGCTCGGGTCGTGCAGCCGTACCGGGTTGCCGGGCGGCGGGCGCCGGGCTCGGCGGACAAGCAGGACGAGGCGTGGCTCGAGATCGTCGCCGCGTTGCGTGATCGGTTTGCCGGGGTGCCGATTGTTCAGGGGGGTCGCAGCAATGGGGCCAGGGTGGCGTGCCGGACGGCCGTCGCGGTGGGCGCGCGCGGGGTGATCGCGCTGTCGTTCCCGCTGCATCCGCCCGGGAAACCGGAGAAGAGCAGGCGCGAGGAACTGCTCGCGCCCGGTGATATCGAGGTCGTGGTGATCAACGGTGGCAGCGACCCGTTCGGGGTGCCCGATGCCGCCGACGCGGCCGAGGTGACAGTGATTCCGAAGCAGGCGCATTCGTTCCGGACCGGATTCGACGTGATCGCGGCGACAGTGGAACCCTGGTTCGCCCGCTGGAGTTAGGCTTCGGCGGATAGCTTCGTCGAAGAGGCAGGGGGCACCATGAAAGCGCTCATCGTGTGCACGTCCAAGTCGCACGGCAACACCAGGAAGGTCGCCGACACCATCGGGTCGGTGCTCGACGCGCGGGTGGTCGACCCGGCGGAGATCAGCCCGGCCGAGCTCGCCGGGTACGACCTGGTCGGCTTCGGGTCGGGGGTGTACTGGATGGCGCTCGACGCGCGGCTGCGCGAGTTCGTCGACGGGCTGCCCGCCGGCGCGGGCCAGGAGGCGTTCGTCTTCGCCACCAGCGGGCTGCCCGAGCCGGGATTTCGCCCCTACCTGCGCAATCTCGGCGACCAGCTCGCCGGCAAGGGGTTCGAGGTGGTCGGTGGCTTCGCCTGCCGCGGGCTCGACACGATGGGACCGCTCGGGCTTGTCGGCGGGCTGAACAAGGGGCGGCCCAGCGCCGACGACCTGACCTCGGCGCGCGAATTCGCCGAACAGCTACGCGGACGCTTCGCCTGATTCCGGCAGGTCGCGTTCGGCGACCACCAGGGCGTCGATCGCGTCGGGACCCTCGGTCGGGCGCAGGACGGCGTCGGCGATGCGAATCGTGAGATGGTCGCCCGCCGCGCCGAGTTCGGCCCGGATGTCCTCGGGCGTGAACAGGATCGCCGGGTCCTGCGGGCCGCCGTAACCCTGGGTGAGGTTGCGGGTGTCGTGGCCGAGGACCAGGAGCATGCCGCCGGGGGAGATCATGGCGGCGAGTTCGCGCAGCAGGGCGCCGCGCCGCTCGGAGGGCAGGTGCACGAACACCATCAGGATCAGCTCGTACGGGCCGGTGATCCCGGCTGCGGTGAGATCGGTGATGTCGGCGCAGTGCCAGTTCACCCGGGAGCGGACCGAGCGGGACAGGCGCGCCGCCACCGTTCTGCCCTTGTCGATGCCCACCTGGGAGAAGTCGACGGCGTCGACGTGCCAGCCGTGGGTGGCCAGCCAGAGCGCGTGGCGGCCCTCGCCGCAGGCCAGGTCGAGTGCGCGTGGCAGCGGAGGCGGGGTGCCACCGGTTTCGTCGGGCAGGAGGGGGACGCGGCGATCGAGGCCGTAGACGTATTCGACCACCGTGCTGTTCGGCGGTGCGCCCCAGATCAATTCACTGTGGGCATAGCGCTGATCCCACTCCGCCGCGTCCATGCCTTGCAGTGTATGGGGGCGACGCTACAGCTGGGTACGCATCAGGACGACGTTGTACTGGGTGTGGATGGTCGTCATGAAGTAGAGGTCGCGGCCGGTTTGGTACGGGAAGATCGACGGGGCGTAGGCGGTGGGGAGTTCGCGGGCGTCGATCAGGACCTCGGGGGCGCTCCACGGGCCCGCCGGGGAGGGCGCGCGGCGCATCACCACGGAGTTGAACGGGTCGGTGGTCAGGGAGATGAACTGGCCGAGGTACTCGTTGTACATCACCGACAGCTCGCCGACGCCGCCCATGATGGGGGCCGCCGCGTTCACGTCGTTGAGCTTCCAGCCGCTGCCGTCCCAGTACTCGTAGGCGCCGAGGTTCTCGATCGCGGCTTCCGGGACGCGCGCGATGAACGCGTCGTTGTTGCGGCCCGAGCGGGTGCCGTACTCGTAGACGAAGCCGCCGTCCTTCAGGAAGGCGTTCATCTGGAAGTTGCTGTTACCGCCCTCGTCGGGGCGGCGGGTGTGGGCGAGATCGGCCCAGGTCTCGCCGTTGTCGGCCGAGGCGGCCAAGCCCGAGTAGCTCGTCGTCCACTCACCCGGCGCGTCCCAGGTCTTCACCGACATCAGCGACAGGTACTGCACGCCGTTGGCGGAGATGCCCGCGGTCGGGATGCGGCTGATCTCCAGGAACGGGATCTTCGGGCTGGGGATGAGATCGCGCGCCTGGCCGATGACATCGCGCACGACAGTGTCGAAGAAGATGCCGCCCGACGGGTCCTTGGTGTGGCTGCGGACCAGGATGTTGGACCGCCACGCCCAGGTGCTGCCCGCCAGCAGGTTCGGGAAGCCGATCCCGGCGGTGTCGCCGAAGGCGGTCAGCATCTCGCCGCGGCCGTTGTCCCACATGATGCCGAGGTCGGTGCCGAGGACGTTGTAGTTCTGGGTGTTGTTCGGGCTCGCCATGCCCGTGACCTGGAAGACGGCTTGCGTGCGCCCGTACAGCGCGGGCAAGCCGTGGGTGCCGTTGAGGACGGGAATCGGGTTGATCGCGTTCGGGTTCGCCACGGCTGGCGTCGCTCCGCTCACCAGCAAGGCCGTGGCACCCGCCAGTGCGGCCAGCAAGATGGGACCGGTCTTGTGCACGATCGTCGGCGCCTCCAGGTCACGCCGAAATGGGGGAGGCGCCAGCTTCAACTGTGCCGCGGACCACATTCCGGCTGATGGATGAATCGCAGCGATGTTAACAGTCAATCGGAGTGGAGTGGGCTACCTCGATTCGTGAGTCGGCATGAACAATTGTCCAATTGCCTGGCGCTAGCTACGAGTCAGTGCCTTACGCAGCAGCAATGGCACCTGGGCCGCGCGCTCGGCGGCGAAGGTCGCGCGGGAGTTCCGCTGCCAGGAGCGGTCGAAAAGGCGCTTGGCCGCGGCGACCGCGCGCGGATCGCGGGCGGTGATCCGGTCGGCGAGGATTTCCGCCGCCGCCTGTGGGTCGTCCGCGATGTCGGTGATCAGGCCGATTTTCCGAGCGTGCGCGGCGTCGACGGGGTCGGCGGTCATGGTCAGCAGCAGGGCCTGGTCGATGCCGATGAGCTGGGACAACGAGACGGCGCCCGACATGTCCGGGATCAGGCCGTGCGCGGCTTCCATGACCGAGAATTCCGCTGTCGGCGCGGCGATACGGAAATCTGCGGCGAGCGCGAGCTGCAATCCGCCGCCGAAACAGCGTCCGTGCACCGCGGCGATCACCGGAACGTCCAGGCGTCGCCAAGCCCAGCAGGCTTCCTGGAATGTGTTGGTGCCGCGCCACGGTCGCGGCAGGAATTCGCGGACGATAGCCAGAGGATCGCGGGTGGCGGCCGCGATATCGAGTCCGCTACTGAAACTCGGCCCGTTACCCCTCACGATGACGACCCGGGTTTCTTTGTGCTCGGCCACTTTTCGGGCCGCGGCGACAAGATCGCGCAGCATTTCCAGTGTGAGCCCATTGTGTTTGCCGGGCCGATTCAAGGTGATATATGCGCGGTCGCTCTCGAAGCGTGTGGTGATGTGGTCTCCCATGGGGTTATCTTACTCGCGAGTCAGTTAGGTGCGGTGGTTCGGTGTGGCCATGGGGACGGTGGTGCGGCATGATCCTCCACGGCTGCGCATCGGCCGATGCGCGTCGATCGAGAGGACTCGAGTAGTGCGAATCTGTCTGATCGCCGCGGCGCTGATCGCCGCGCCGATGCTTGCTGCGTGCGGAAGTGGCGACGACGCGCCCGCGGTCACCCAGGAGCAACTGTCGAAGTCGTTGCAGGACAAGGGGCTCAAGAACCCCGAGCTCGCCGACTGCGCGGCCAAGGTCTTCCTCGACTCGGGGATGTCGCAGGATGGGTTGCGGGTGATGGTGTCCAACTCGCAGTCCGGTGATCCGGCGAAACTGCTCGGTGAGGACGACGCGGCCAAGGTGAGCGCCGCCCAGTCGAAGATCGCCGCGGACTGCGTGCGTTTGGGTAGCTGAGGCTCGCGCGTATCGATCGCGCCGATTCAAACTCTCGTCGGGCTCACCTCGCCGGTGTTGCACTGAAAGCGCCGTCGACGAGGAGGAGCCATCATGACCACGGAGAGAATCGCCGATCAGGTCTCGTTCGCGTACTGGGTCCCCAATGTCAGCGGTGGGCTCGTGACCAGCGATATCGAGCAGCGGACCGGCTGGGATTTCGAGTACAACCGCAAGCTCGCGCAGACCGCGGAGCGCAACGGGTTCGACTACGCGCTCTCGCAGGTCCGCTACACCGCGTCCTACGGCGCCGAGTTCCAGCACGAGTCGACCTCGTTCAGCCTCGCGCTGCTCGGGGCGACCGAGCGGCTCAAGGTGATCGCGGCCGTGCATCCGGGGCTGTGGCATCCGGCTGTGCTGGCGAAGTTCGGGGCGACGGCCGACCATCTGTCCGGTGGCCGGTTCGCGATCAATGTCGTGTCCGGGTGGTTCGCCGGCGAGTTCCAGGCGCTGGGCGAGCCGTGGCTCGAGCACGACGAGCGCTACCGGCGCAGCGCCGAATTCCTCGAGGTGATCCGCAAGATCTGGACCGAGGACGCGGTGAACTACGGCGGCGACTTCTACCGGATCCGCGATTTCACCCTCAAGCCCAAGCCGCTCAATACCCCCGAGCGACCGAATCCCGAACTGTTCCAAGGTGGTAACTCCACCGCGGCCCGGCGCAACGGCGGCCGCTACGCCGACTGGTACTTCTCCAACGGCAAGGACTTCGACGGGGTCACCGAGCAATTGGACGATCTGCGCGAGGTCGCCAGGGCCAACGATCGCGAGGTGAAGTTCGGGCTCAACGGGTTCATCATCGCGCGCGACACCGAGAAGGAAGCCCGCGACACCCTGCGCGAGATCGTCGAGAAGGCGAACAAGCCTGCGGTGCAGGGATTCCGGGACGCGGTGCAGCAGGCGGGTGCGTCGACCGCGGATCGCAAGGGCATGTGGGCCGACTCGACCTTCGAGGATCTGGTCCAGTACAACGACGGTTTCCGCACCGGCCTGATCGGCACACCGGAGCAGATCGCCGAGCGGATCGTGGCGTACCGGGCACTCGGCGTCGACCTGATCCTGGCCGGGTTCCTGCACTTCCAGGAGGAGATCGAGTACTTCGGCGCGAAGGTGCTGCCGCTGGTACGTGAACTGGAGGCCGCCGCGACCCCGGTCGCGGCGGGACGCCGATGACGGTGGTGACCGCCGAGCGGATCGCCACGGCCGCACAGGCATTGGCGATCGCCGCCGAACTCGCCGATGAATTCGCCAGGGGCGCGGCCGAACGCGATCACGCGCGCCGGCTGCCGCACGAGGAGCTGGACCAGCTCTCGGCCAGTGGGCTGCTGGCGATCACGGTGCCCGCGGCCTTCGGTGGTGCTGATCTGCCGCCGAGTGTGGTCGCCGAGGTCTTCCGGACTCTGGCGGCGGCCGATCCCAATATCGCGCAGGTGCCGCACAGTCACTTCGTGTATCTGAACCTGTTGCGGCTGGCTGGAAGTCCCGCGCAGCAGCGGGAGTATTTCGGGCGGGTGCTCGCGGGTGCGCGGATCGCGAACGCGCAGTCCGAGCGGGGTGGGGCGAGTGTCGCCGAGATCGCGACGACATTGCGTCCGGGTGACGGGGGGTTCCTCGTCGAGGGGACGAAGTACTACTGCACTGGATCGCTGTTCGCCGATGTCCTTGCCGTACTGACCAGACTCGATGACCCGCAGGATGTTTCGGGCCTGGCGCCAGGCGAGTACGTGGCTTTTGTCGCCGCACTGGAACCAGGTGTTCGCATCGTCGACGACTGGGATGCTTTGGGGCAGCGCACCACCGGCAGTGGCACCGTCGAGTTCGATCGGGTTCAGGTGGGTCGGGAGCAGCTGGTTGCCCGGGCTGCCGCGGTGCAAGCGCCGACCGGATATGGGGCTTTCGCGCAGCTGCTGCACGCCGCCATCGACGCGGGTATCGCGCGTGGTGCGCTCGAAGCGGGCGCCGAGTTCGTGCGCACGCGGAGCAGGCCGTGGTTCGAGGCGGAGGTCGCGCATGCTGTCGACGATCCGCTGGTCGTGCAGCGGTTCGGGGAACTGGCCGTGTCGGTCGCGGCGGCGGAATCGTCGCTCTTTGTGGCCGGTGCGGCGGTCGACGAGGCGGTGCGCCCGGCGAGAGCGGCCGATGGGGCGCAAGGTCCGCCGGGACTGAGCAATGCGGCGCAGGGCCGGGTGGAAGAGACCGATGGGGCGCGAAATTCGGCAGGGCCGACCGACGGGGCGCTAGGACCGGCGAGGCTGACCGGTGCGGCGCCGGGCCCGGGTCATGACGCCGCGCAGGCCTCGATCGCGGTTGCGACGGCGAAGATACTCGCCGATCGAGCTGCGAACGAAGTGTCGGCGGCGATCTTCGAGGTGGGCGGCACCCGTAGTGCTGCCGCGGCGCATCGGCTTGACCACTACTGGCGCAATGCGCGCACCCACACCCTGCACGACCCGGTCCGCTGGAAGTACCAGCACATCGGGCGCGCGGTGTTGCAGGACCGTCCGCCGCCGCTACACGGCGTCATCTGAGCACCGGTCGATAAGAGAGTGAGGACATCCCCCGTGACAGTGACCGTTGTCGTCGGAAATCCGAAACCGGCCTCGCGCACCCTGGACGCGGCTGTGCGCGTCGCGCGGGCGCTGCGCCCCGCCGCCGAGCCGGAGGTGATCGACCTCGTGACCCTCGGGCCAGGGTTGCTCGGGTGGGGCGATCCAGCGGTGGCGAGTGCCGCGCGCACCGTATCCGCTTCGGAGCTGGTGATTTTCGCCAGTCCGACCTTCAAAGCCACCTACACCGGACTGCTGAAGCTGTTCCTCGAGCAGTTCGACGGTGGCACCGGGCTCGCCGGGGTGCTCACCGTGCCGGTGATGCTCGGTGCGGGGCCGGCGCACGCACTCGCACCGGACCTGCTGCTCAAGCCGGTGCTGGTGGAACTCGGCGGGACCGCGGCACTGCCCGGGCTCTACCTCGCCGACCGCAGCTTCGCCGAGGACGGCGTCATCGAGGCGTACGCGCGGCGCTGGGCACCCGTCGTCGAGGCACTGACCGACAGGCCCGTGGAGGCAACGAATCATGCATGAACTCTTGGACTTTCCCGCCGACGGCAACGGCCTGCGCCGCGCCTTCGCCAACTTCCCCAGCGGCGTCGTCGCGGTGTGCGCCGAGATCGACGGCACCCCACACGGTTTGGCGGTGAGCACCTTCGTCCCCGTCTCGCTCGACCCACCGCTGGTCTCGTTCTGCGTGCAGAACTCCTCGTCGACCTGGCCCAAGCTGGCCGCCGCTGGCCACCTCGGCCTCAGCCTCCTCGGCACCGACCAGCAGGCGGCCGCCAAGGCCCTCGGCGCCCGCAACGGCGACCGCTTCCGCGAAACCGCCCTGCACCGGGGCACCGGCGAAGCGGTCTTCATCGACGGCGCCACCGCCTGGATCGAAGGCGTCCCGGAAACCCACGTCCCCGCGGGCGACCACCTCGTCGTCCTCCTGCGCGTCAATCGCATAGCCGCCCGCGAAGACCTGGACCCACTCGTCTTCCACGCCAGCAAATTCCGCACTTTGCACACGGGCTGACCCCGGCCGCCTGATCGCGCAAGAACATGGGTAACTCACCGGGCACGGGCTACAGAAACCAGCCACCCCACCGCCGGCCGCGCACAAAAAAACTCCCCGCGCCTAGGTCTGGCCTAAATACGCGGGGAGGCGGAAGAGCCGATGACGGGAATCGAACCCGCGCTGTCTGCTTGGGAAGCAGAAGTTCTACCATTGAACTACATCGGCGTGCGTTCATCGAGCGCGTTCGCGACTCTATCAGACCGGCTGCTGTGCCGGTCAATTCTTTGTTCGGCTCCTGGTGCGTGGTCAGGCGTAGCGGTAGAGGACGGTGGCGGTGAGGGTGGCGGCGGACAGGACGAGGAACGCGGTGGGCTGGGCGAGCGCGTAGTCGCGGACGCGGAGGTGGGCGATGATGGCGCCCACGAAATAGAGGACAAGGCCCGCTGCCGCGGCGGCGCCGAGGGCGGGCAGGGCCAGGCCGCCGAGCAGGCCGAGGGAGGCGGCGCCGAGGACGGTGGCGATCGGCCACATCCAGGAGCGGGGGATGCCGACCTTGGCCGCGGCCGTGACCGGGACCGGGTGGCGGGTGTAGCCCATCCAGGAGCCGACGCCCATGATCAGGGCGGTGAGCACGGTCAGGGTGAGGTAGAACGCGAACATGGTTGGTCCTTTCGAGGTGCACCGCTCGCCGCGACCAGCAGCCAGGGCCGGGGCAGGCCTGCGGGCACCAGCGTTCGGTAGCGGGCGGGGGCGAGGAAGTGCGAGACCCCGGCCCCGACGAGGAACACGCCGAGAATCAGGGCTGCGATAGCGTGCATGGAGTGAGCATGGCGCCGGAGCAGCTGTGGCGGCTTGAACGAAACGATCGCCGAACGGTTTTCGCGTGCGGCGAGTCGACGGTGCTGTTCGCCGGGACCGGGGACGGTGTGGTGGGTGCGCATCGGCATCCGGCGTGGAAGCTCATCCTGCCGCTGGGCGACTATCCGGCCGAGGTCTACGGGGAGGCGGGGCGGGGGGAGTTGCCCGCTGTCGTTGTTCCGCCGCAGTGGAGGCATGCCTGCGAGGTGCCGGGCGGGTTCGTTCGGGTATCGCTCGATGCGCATCTGCTGGCGATGCGCCACGGGCCGATCGCGCTGTCGGCGCACAGCAAGCGGCGGCTCCTCGACGCGCTCGGTATGGGCGCCGATCTCGCGGCCGCGCCGGATCTGGCGGCGCTGCGGACGGAGGCCGTTGCCCTCGTCGGCGCCGGCGGCGGGCTCGATCCTCGGGTCGCGCGCGCACTGGACCAGGTGGACGACGCGGAGTCACTGACCGAGCTGGCGCTGTCGGTCGGACTGTCCGCGCCGCGGCTGCGCAATCTGGTGCGGGCGCAGCTCGGTGTGCCGCTGGCCAGGTTGCGGCGGTGGGACCGGCTACGGCGGGCCGTCATCGGATTGCCCGGCGGATCCGTGGCCGACGCGGCCGCCCGGGCGGATTTCGCGGATCAGGCGCATCTGACCAGGACCGCGCGCGAGCTGGTCGGGCGCACTCCATCCTCGCTGCTGATCTGATCGCGGACCACGCGTTCATCGGGTGGTTGCGGGCGCCCGATCCGAACGGAGGCGGAACGCGCTGCTCGCCGCCTCCCGGGGTGGGGCGGTCTACCTGCGGTGTCGGCTGCTTAAACTGGGCGCGTGCTGCTCTCCGATCGTGACATCCGGGCCGAGATCGCCGCTGGGCGGCTCGGTGTCGAACCGATGCTGGAGTCGATGGTGCAGCCGTCGAGCATCGATGTGCGGCTCGACGGGCTGTTCCGGGTGTTCGACAACAGTCGGTACACCCACATCGATCCGGCCATGCAGCAGGACGAGCTGACCAGTCTGGTCGAGCCGAAGCCGGGTGAGCCGTTCGTGCTGCACCCTGGCGAGTTCGTGCTCGGGTCGACGCTCGAGGTGTGCTCGCTGCCCGACGACCTGGCCGGGCGGCTCGAGGGCAAGTCGAGCCTGGGCAGGCTCGGGCTGCTCACCCACTCGACGGCGGGGTTCATCGACCCAGGCTTCAGCGGGCACATCACCCTGGAACTGTCGAACGTGGCGAACCTGCCCATCACGCTGTGGCCGGGGATGAAGATCGGGCAGCTGTGCCTGATCCGGCTGACCAGTCCGGCCGAGCACCCGTACGGCAGCGCGGCGGCCGGCTCGAAGTATCAGGGACAGCGCGGGCCGACACCGTCGCGGTCGTACCTCAACTTCCCCTTGCCGCCCGCCTCGCTCGACGCCGTCGAGACCCGCTGAGAGGTCAGCGACAGGGCAAGGTGCAGCACCAGCGACAGCGGCGGTAACACGTCGTCGCCGCTGGGCGGGCGCACCCAGTGACAGCCCTCGCGGCTCCATCGGCCCAGGCTGGTCGGCAGCATGACCGCGCTGCCGATGCCGGGGACGTCGATATCGAGGCCGCGCAGTTCGGTGGCCACGTCGTCAGGCGGCCTGGCGTCGGGGTCGGCGAGCAGGCTCCAGCGGATCTGCCTGGCCAGCACCGGCCCGGCCCTGCGTTGCTCCCGTAGCGCCGCCAGCACCAACTCGGCTCGCGTGGTCGGCAGGTGCACCACGCAGAGCCGATCGGTAATCGGCAGCATCACGAAGCCACCGCGCTCGCGAACGGGTAGCCCGAATTCGCGCTGGTAGCAAGACACCCAGTCATCGACAGTTCTGGCTTCCACCCTTCCAAGGATCCCGGGTGCGCGCGCTCGCGACCACTGCCCCGCACCGCCCTTTCACTGCCTCAGGCAACCGATTCCGCGAAGCTGTGGCGTGTCTCACTGTCGCACTCGTACTCTGGAGTCAGTTGTCCGTCTCGAAAGGTGACGCCGTGGTCGGGGAGTGGACAGGCAGAGAGGCCAGAGCTCTTCGCGATGCCAAACGAATGAGCATCCGGGAGTTCGCGGCTCATCTCGGCGTGCACGAACGGCTGGTGTCGAAGTGGGAGGCCGGTGGCGAGCGCGTGCGCCCGCGGCCGGTGAATCAAGCCGCGCTCGACACGTCGCTGGCTCGCTCCGACGACGTGGTCCGCGCACGTTTCTCTACTCTTTTGGCGCCCACCGGCGCCGACGCCGACCTGCTCGCCTTCGTCGACGCCGGTGCGGTCAAAAGCGCTGTGCCCGAGATGATGTCGGAGAGGGAGTTGATCATGGCGGCTGCGCACGAGGCCAGCGAGCACGCGGCCGCCGCGGAGAGCACCAATGTCGGCGCGACGACGCTGGCCCAGCTCGACGCCGACGTCCGGCGCATCGCCAACGAATACGTGCACGCCGCGCCGGCGCCGATGATGGTGGAGATGCTGCGGGTGCGGCGCCGGGTGTACCGACTACTCGACGGGCAGCAGAAGCCGGTCGACACCAGTCACCTCTACCTGCTCGCGGGCACACTGTCGGGTCTGATGGCCAACGCGAGCACCGACCTCGGCTACCTCGACGCCGCGGGCGAACAGATCAGGGCCGCTTGGGCTTACGCGGAACTCAGCGGCCACAACGGCTTACGCGCGTGGACCAGGGGCATGCACGCCCTCATCGAGAACTGGTCGGACCGGCCGCGCAACGCCGTCCAATTGGCGCGCAGCGGACAGGAATTCGCGGGCCTGGGGCTGGCCAAGGTGCGGCTGCTCAATATCGAGGCCAGGGTGTGGGCGCGGCTCGGCAGCGACACCGAGACCGACCGTTGCCTGCGCGCGGCCGAGGCCGTGGTGAGCGACCGGCGCGACGAACTGCACGACGAGATCGGCGGCGTGTTCGGCTTCGGCGCGCCGAAGGCCGCCTACTACGCGGGCGCCACCTGCATCCAGCTCGGCCGGGCCGAACAGGCGCTGGCCGCCACCGAACGCGCCATCACGCTGTACTCGACCGGCCCCGCGCTGCAACGCTCCTACGGCGCGGAATCCCTGGCCCGGGTCGACAACGCCGCGGCCCACCTCATCAACGGCAGTATCGACGGCGCCGCCGACGCCCTGCGCCCTGTCCTCGGGTTGCCCGAGGATCGCCGCATCGCCCAGCTCGGCGAGCGGCTGGTGGGCGTCCGGCGCCGCATCGCCGCGCCCGCCTACCGCGATGCCTTCGAGGCGCGCCAGCTCGACGAGCGGATCGAGGAATTCTGCGGCGCCACCGCCGCCGCGGGCCTGCCACCAGGCAGATGAGGGGCGGTGCCGCGAAAACCGGTTTGCGGCGGATGGCACCATGGACCGGGTGAGTCCTCAAATCCCGCATGTGCCGCCGCGCGTCCTCGAGCAGTCGAAGAAGCTGCAGGACGTGGTCTACGAGATCCGTGGGCCGGTACACGCACAGGCGGCACGCCTGGAGGCCGAGGGTCATCGCATTCTCAAGCTGAACATCGGCAATCCGGCGCCGTTCGGGTTCGAGGCGCCCGATGTGATCATGCGCGACATGATCGCGGCGCTGCCGTACGCGCAGGGGTACTCCGAGTCCAAGGGCATCCTGTCGGCCCGGCGCGCGATCGTCACCAGGTATGAGCTGGTGCCCGGGTTCCCCGAGCTCGACGTGGACGACGTCTACCTGGGCAACGGCGTCTCCGAGCTGATCACCGTCACCATGCAGGCGCTGCTCGACAACGGCGACGAGGTGCTGATCCCGGCGCCGGACTACCCGCTGTGGACGGCCATGACCAGCCTCGCAGGCGGTACCCCGGTGCACTACCTGTGTGACGAGTCGAACGGCTGGCAGCCCGATATCGCCGATATCGAAGCCAAGATCACCGACAAGACCAAGGCTCTGCTGGTGATCAACCCGAACAATCCGACGGGTGCGGTGTACTCGGCGGAGGTGCTGCAGCAGATCGTGGACCTGGCGCGCAAGCATCGGTTGCTGCTGCTGGCCGACGAGATCTACGACAAGATCCTCTACGACGACGCCAAGCACGTCTCACTGGCCTCGCTCGCGCCCGACCTGCTGTGCCTGACGTTCAACGGCCTGTCCAAGGCGTATCGGGTGGCCGGGTACCGGTCGGGCTGGCTCGCGATCACCGGACCGAAAGAACACGCCGCCGGTTTCCTCGAGGGCATCGACCTGCTCGCCTCGTCGCGACTGTGCCCGAACGTGCCGGCGCAGCACGCCATTCAGGTGGCGCTCGGCGGGCATCAGAGCATCGAGGACCTGATCCTGCCCGGCGGGCGGCTGCTCGAGCAGCGCGATGTGGCGTGGGAGCGGCTCAACATGATCCCGGGTGTGTCGTGTGTGAAGCCCCGTGGCGCGCTGTACGCGTTCCCGCGTCTGGATCCCAACGTGCACGAGATCCACGACGATGGAAAGCTCGTGCTGGATCTGCTGCTGCAGGAGAAGATCTTGATGGTGCAGGGCACCGGGTTCAACTGGCCCGACACCGATCATCTGCGGATCGTGACGCTGCCGTGGGCGCGGGATCTGGCGGTGGCGATCGAGCGGTTCGGCAATTTCTTGTCCAGTTACCGGCAGTGAGTGCTCACCTGTCAGGGTCTTGACCTGTGAGTTTCATAGGGGCTGGGCAACCTGGTCATCTGGATAGGGGGACCAAAACAGACTCGGGGTTCGGAATCTTGGAGTTTTTAGAGATCTACTAGTGCAAAAGTCCAGCTTTTGTGTACAGTGGTCCTCGGCGCTTCGGCGCCCGGCCCGGTTGTCTACCCCCCCTGGACAACCGAGAGCCTCAGGTACGCGCGCCTACCCCCCTGGGCGCCTGCCTGCGGGCGGCGGAGACATCCCCCTGCTCTCCGCCGCCCCCACAAACCCGCCTCTCCGCGAATCTAGGCCAGACCTAGGCGCGGGGAGGTTTTGTGTTTGCGGCCGGCGGTTGGGGGGTTTGGTCGGGGTAGCCCGTTCCCGGTGAGTTACCCATGTTCTTGCGTGATTGGTGGGTTGAGTCGGGTCGTTCTTGAAAACGAGATCCTTTAAGCTCTGCCGGTGAGCGATCATCATCACCACCATCATCACGATCATTCAGGGCCTATCGCTATCAGTGCTACGGCGGCGAAAGTTGTTGTGGGGCTGCTTGCGGTCATCGGGGTGGTGGTGTTGGTTGCGACGGTGATTCTGTGGCCCAGCGCGCAGCACGTCGAGATCCCGTTGCCTATGCAGACCGCTACCGGGGAGGCGGTGCATACCGAGGCGGGGACTGTGGTGTTGCAGGACATCGGGCCCTGTGGGAGTCCCTCGCAGGGCAAGGTGTTCAGCGACAAGCCCGAGCCGCCGCGGACGGGGGCCTATACGTGTCAGCGGAGCATTGTCGAGTTGCGGTCGGGGCCCGACAAGGGGGACAAGACGCTGTTCGAAATCGCGCCGGGGCCGGGGCAACCCGATCTGCGAGCCGGTGACAGGATCCGGGTCGTGCGGGCCGAAGATCCGAGCGGCGCCACCCTGTACGCGTTCGAGGACTACTCGCGCGGGCTGCCGTTGCTGCTGATCGTGCTGGCGTTCGTCGTCGTCATCTGCGTCGTCGCGCGGTGGCGCGGGTTCAGGGCGCTGATCGGGCTGCTCTTCGCGTTCGCCGTCGTCGTCGTGTTCCTGCTACCCGCGCTGCTCGACGGCAAGCCCGCGATTCCGGTCGCGCTGGTCTCGGGAGCGCTGATCCTCTACGTGGTGCTCTACCTCGCGCACGGGGTGAATCTGCGGACCAGCTCCGCGCTGCTCGGGACGCTCGCCTCGATGCTGTTGGCGGCCTTCCTGTCGTGGCTGACGCTGGAGGTCACCAACCTCACCGGCCTGTCCGAAGAGCAGAACACCAACGTGGCCACCTACCTTCAGCACGTCAGCATCACCGGACTGCTGCTGGCCGGGTTCATCATCGGCTCGCTCGGCGTGCTCAACGACGTCACCATCACCCAGGCCTCGGCCGCCTTCGAACTCGCCGCGCTCGACGAGGACGCGTCCCGGCGCGAGATCTTCACCGCTACCATGCGCGTCGGTCGCGACCACATCGCCAGCACGGTCTACACCCTGGTGCTCGCCTACGCCGGTGGCGCACTGCCGCTGCTGCTGCTGTTCAGCGTCGCCGGGCGATCCATCACCGACGTGCTCACCGGTGACGCCGTCGCCATCGAGATCACCCGGTCCGCGGTCGGCGGTATCGCGCTCGCGCTGTCGGTGCCGTTGACCACCGGCATCGCGGTGCTGCTCGCCCGGCCGTTCGGCGCCAAGCCGGTCGCGGTGGCGCCGCAGCGTGCCAGGCACGCAAGGACCTGAGCTACTGGTCGGGCGGCGGGAAGCCCGGCAACACCACCGGCGGCAGCGTCGGCACCACGATCGGCGGCAGGCCCGGCACCACGGTGAAGGTGTTGGGGCCCTGCGTCGGCGAGGCCGAGGTGGTCGGCTGGGCACCCTGCTGACGGGTGGGCGGCGCGGCCACGGTCGCGTGCATCGCGTCCGTGGTCGGCGCCGCGGCCGAGGTCGGACCGGCCATCGAGGGACGCGGCGAGGTCGTCGCGGGGACCGCCTGCGGACCGTCGCTGGAATTGCCGCGCTCGAGCACCTCCGGCCCGTAGCCGAGGCCGAGACCGATCGCGGCGACCACCACCAGCGAACTCACCGTCAGCACGGCGGCATTCAGCTCGCGGCGGTTGTGGCCGCGGCTGGTCAGCGCACTGAGCGGACGACGGCGGGCCGGTGCGGTCAGCCATGCCGGGGTCGCGTCCTCGGCGTCACCGATCGGGGCGGCCGGTGGACCGACCGGCGCCTGCTGCACCTGCGCGGGACGGGCCAGCAGTGCCGCGCCGCGGGCCAGTGCCGTCTCCGGCTCGGCGGGCACGATCACCGGAACGCCGATCGTGCGTTCCAATACCCGCGCGATCAGCGGAATCCGGGCGCCGCCGCCGATCACCATGATCGCCTGCACCGGATGCTGCGCGCGGATGATGACATCGCGGGTCATCCGCGCCGACGACTCGATCGCCAGCATCATCAGCGCTTCGAAGTTCTCCTGGGTGAGCAGCACCAGGCCCTGCTCGCTGGGCAGCGCCACCGCGTTGTTGCTCGACAGCTGTTCCTTGGCGGCCCGGCACAGCGCGTCCAGCGCGGCCAGCCCCACCGGATCGGCCGGATGTGCGATCCGGCCGGAGGCGATCTGCTGTTCCCTGATCAGCGAATCCAGGTAGTCGCCGCTGATGTCACTGATCCGCTCGCATTGGTATACGTCGCTGGTGCGGGCGTTGATCGCGCTCACGGTGAGACCCGAACTGCCCAGGTCGTAGACCGCCAGCGTGGACACCTCGCGCATGTCGCTGGTCGCGTGCGCGAAGTGCACGGCGGCAACGGCTTCGGGGACCAGCTGATAGTTGGTGAGCTGGCGGCGCGCCATCGCGGCCCTGATCGCCCTGGCCTGCCGATCGCTGCGGAAGGTGACCGTAGTGGCGGTGACCTCGGGCGATGCGGCCAGCGCCTGGGCGATCGTCTCGGCCGCGGACTCCTCGGCCTGGTGCTCCGGCATCGAAATGGTGTGCAGCTCGAACGAATACGGGGGGACGAACCCGTGGGGGCCACCGTGCTGTGGGCGTGCGAGGCGCACCGTGCCGGCCCCCACCGATACTCCCAATACCGCACTCATCAGCTGCCCATCTCGTTCCTACTGCACGACATGCGGAGCCTGCGTACTCGGATCTATGGTCCGGCAGCCCCCGCTTGGATCGCCACTCTACGGGGTGCCGAGTCCGGCGTACACCCACCCGGCTTCCCGCCAGGTAGCGCGGTCAAGGCAATTACGGCCGTCGATGATCGAACGGGACCGCACCACCGGGTCCAGATCGGCCGGTGTCAACGCCGTGAATTCGTTCCACTCGGTCAGGACGAGCACCACATCGGCGCGATCGCACGCCTCCGCGACCGAGGTGGCGTAGTTCAACGTCGGGAACACCCGGCGCGAATTCTCCACCGCTTTCGGGTCGTACACGGTGACGACCGCGCCGTGCAGCTGGATCATCCCGGCCACGTTCAGCGCGGGCGAATCGCGCACGTCGTCGGATTCCGGCTTGAACGCGGCGCCGAGGACCGCCACGTTCGCGCCGAGCAGCGAGCCGCCGCAGGCGCGCGCGGCCATGTCGACCACCTTGGTGCGACGGCGCATGTTGATGTTGTCGACCTCGCGCAGGAAGGCAACGGCGTGGTCGGCGCCCAGCTCGCCGGAGCGGGCCATGAAGGCGCGGATGTCCTTGGGCAGGCAGCCGCCACCGAAACCCAGTCCGGCATTGAGGAATCGGCGGCCGATCCGGGCGTCGTAGCCGAGGGCGTCGGCCAGCATCGTCACGTCGGCGCCGGTCGCCTCGCAGACTTCGGACACCGCGTTGATGAACGAGATCTTCGTCGCCAGAAAGGCATTCGCGGAGACCTTCACCAATTCGGCGGTGGCCAGGTCGGTCAGCAGGAAGGGGATCTCGGCGGCGATCAGGTCGGCGTAGATCTCGCGGATCTGCTGCTCGACCCAGCCCGAACGTTCGCGGCTGTGGTCGAGGCCGAGGACGAGGCGGTCGGGGCGCAGGGTGTCCTGCACGGCGAAACCCTCACGCAGGAACTCCGGGTTCCAGGCGACCTCGACGTCGACATTCGCGGCCGCGCGGGCCCGATCGCCCAGCGCCGCGGCGGTTCCCACCGGGACCGTCGACTTGCCGACGATCATCGCCGGGCGTTCCAGCATCGGGGCGAGGGTATCGACCACGGCGTGTACGTATTTCAGGTCGGCGCCGTACTCGCCCTTCTTCTGTGGTGTGCCGACCCCGAGGAAGTGCACGTCGGCGTGGGCCGCCGCGTCCTCGTAGTCGGTGGTGAACCGCAGCCTGCCCGCGGCGAGGTTGCGTTGCAGCACCTCGTCCAGGCCCGGTTCGTAGAACGGCACCACACCGTCGGCCAGTTTGGCCACCTTGCCGGGATCCACATCCACCCCGACCACATCGTGCCCCAGCTCGGCCATACACGCGGCATGCGTGGCCCCCAGGTACCCCGTTCCGAAGACTGTGCATCGCATGCTTCTGTTGGTAAGCCGCGCGCGTGGCTACGCCGCGTCAGCGAGGCAAGAGCGGGCGCAACATCTGGTGTACAGGGGGAAACGCGGGATCGGGTTGTTGCTGTACAGGGCTTCCACCTGCGGTGATGTGGTGGCGGTCGGTGCGGGGTTCGGATCGTCGGCCTGCATTCCGGCGAACCGCTCGGCTCGCGGGAGATCCGGCATAGTCGTGCAATCGGCGTCTTCGTAATCAGATATCTGACTGGGCGAACGCGAATTGCACGATTACGCCGGACCGGTGGAGGTCACTAGCATTCGCGTATGCGCCGGATGCTGTTCGCCACTGGTGGATTGTCGGTGTTGATCGCGGTGGTCGCGCTGTGGCCGGTCTATGTGCGGCCGCAGACCGACGAGCCGGCTCGCGCCGACGCGATTCTCGTCCTCGGCGGGGCACACGACGGCCGCGAACAGCTCGGATTACGCCTGGCAGCCGAGGGGTACGCACCCCGCGTCCTCATCTCCAACCCCTACGAGCACAGCCCGATGGTCAACCGGATCTGCCACGGCGGTTACAGCTTCGACGTCTTCTGCTTCGACCCCAGCCCCCGCACTACGCTCGGCGAAGGCCGCGAGCTGGCCCGCCTCGGTGCGAACTGGGACCGCGTCATCGTCGTCACCTTCACTCCCCACGTCTCCCGCGCTCGCTACATCCTCGGCAAGTGCTGGTCCGGCGAAGTCCTCTTCGTCGACCCGAAACCCCACCTCTCACCGGCCCGCTGGGCCTGGGACTATGCCTACCAATCCGCGGGATACGCCAAGGCCTTGTTCGCGGATTGCTGATCGCGCACCGCGCACCGCGAACACCGGTTCCTCGTAACCGGCAGTCACAGTGGGTTTCCTGGCCCAAGGTTCGCGGAGTTCTACGCGAAGGGCGCCCCGCCGAATTCCGGCGGCGGCTGGTGCGTGACCGGATTGCAGCGGCGCGCTGGTGTGTGGCGACAACCTGGGGATAGACAGCAAAGAGGCGCGGATTCCGGGAATCCGCGCCTCTTTGTTTGTTCAGTTGTCAGTTCTTGCGGCCGG
This sequence comes from Nocardia sp. NPDC060259, assembly GCF_042728775.1. Lineage (NCBI taxonomy): Bacteria > Bacillati > Actinomycetota > Actinomycetes > Mycobacteriales > Nocardiaceae > Nocardia > Nocardia sp. NPDC060259. The sequence continues at coordinate 1,237 of NZ_JBHXAY010000105.1, read as the reverse complement.
GGGCCTTTGCGCCGGACTTGAAGCCGAGGCCGCCGGGCTTGGCGGTCGGCGGGGCTACCGGCGGGGTGCCGTTGCCGTTGCCGTTGGTGGGCTCGGCCTTGGGGGCCGATTCCGCCGCGGGGGCTTCCGGTTCGGCCGGAGCTTCCGGTGCGGCCGGGGCCGCGGCGCCGGGGGCCTTCGGGCCGGGGCGCTTGAAGCCCGACTTCATGGCCAGACCCTTGGCGGCCACCGTCGGCTTGGTCTCGGTGGGGGCCGAAACCGGGGCCGCGGCGGGAGCTTCGGCGGCGGGGGCCGCTTCCGCTGCCGGGGCGGTCGCAGCTGCCGGGGCGGCGGGAGCCTTCGCGCCCGGAGCCTTGGCGCCCGGAGCCTTGGCGCCACCCTTGAGGCCGAGGCCCTTGACCGGCGGGGCTGCCGGGGCGGGAGCGGCTTCGGCGGGAGCGGCGGCTTCGGCGGGAGCGGCCGGAGCCTTCGCGCCGGGGGCCTTCGCGCCACCCTTCATGCCGAGTCCGCCGCCGGGTGCCTTGGCGCCGCCCTTCATGCCAAGACCCTTGACCGGTGCCGCGGGAGCCGCGGTCTCGGCGGCCGGTGCCGCTTCGGCTGCCTTCGCACCCGGAGCCTTCGCACCGCCCTTCATGCCGAGTCCGCCACCGGGTGCCTTGGCGCCACCCTTCATACCCAGACCCTTGGCCGGAGCCGCCTCGGCGGCCGGTGCGGCTTCGGCGGCAGGCGCCTTCGCACCCGGAGCCTTGGCAGCACCCTTCATGCCGAGTCCGCCGCCGGGTGCCTTCGCGGCACCCTTCATGCCCAGACCACCACCGGGTGCCTTGGCGGCACCCTTCATCCCGAGGCCACCACCGGCAGGCGCGGCCTTCGGCGCGGCTTCGGTCGCGACCTCGGCGACCGGAGCCGGTTCCGGTTCGGGCTCGGGTTCCGGCTCGGCCTTGGGTTCCTGGACGACGAGCAGGTTCGCCGACAGTTCGGCGGGGTCGATGCGGGTGATCGAGTCCAGCATCAGCTGCGAGACATCGACGACCTCGACACCCTCACCCAGGCCCTGTTCCTGACGGGCGGTGACACCGTCGTTGAGCATGACCCGGCAGAACGGGCAACCGGTCGCGATCTTGGTCGGGTTGGTCGACAAAGCCTCGTCGACACGGTCGACGTTGATGCGCTTGCCGAGCTGTTCTTCCATCCACATCCGGGCGCCACCGGCACCACAGCACATCGACCGCTCGCC